>PCVT01000054.1:9286-12743 GCA_002787075.1 Parcubacteria group bacterium CG11_big_fil_rev_8_21_14_0_20_41_14 | reverse complement strand
TATCCAGCAAAATCTCTACGAAATTCTACAAATTTTACAGGTCTCTCAATTTGAGAAAACCCCGATAAATACATTGCTTTCTGAGTTTGATCTACAAACTTTTGAAGACCATGCTCAGAAACGCCTGTTTTCATTGGATTTTTAACGCAACACTAGTGCGTTTACGCATATGAGAAGTTTTTATCGACTTCTTATTTTTCCCCAGTTGGTAAAGATTTTACAAATTTGTCAAAATCAGATTCTATAGCCTGTGTTTTGTTATATTCATTATATTCTTGAAATGCTTTTTGTTCCGCTTGGGTGTGAGAAATTGTGCCTTTTCCTTCAAGTACTTCGTACTTATTAAACTCCAAAAAGTTATTCACGGATTCCGCCAACCTTTCCATCGTAAGAGCGGTGTGATTTTCAATCAGTCTTTCAATGTAGTCAAAATAACCAACAATACCTCTTTCCAGTTTTTTTATTTTATTCTCGTTAAGATAATTTTTGGCAATGACTGTGTCTCGTTTAAGAATTCTGCCTTTTGGTGAATTTTTCCAGGTCTTAAGCCCCATAAAAGGCTTTTGTTTATTTGCTGTTTCATAAATAATCTCAGCTGCGGTTTTGCCAGTAATTGCATAATGAAATTTATTTTGAATCATTGCGTAAAAGTTTTTGGCAATTTCGGAGGTCGGATTATAATTCATACTGCATTCAGCAAAAATATCTGTAATTTGCTGATAAATTTTTCTTTCACTGGCACGAATGGAGCGAACTCTTTCCAAAAGTTCAAAAAAATAATCCTTGTCAAAATATTTTCCATTTTTTAATCTATCATCATCCATGGTAAAGCCCTTGATGATGTATTCTTTAAGTCTTTCTGTTGCCCAAATACGGAATTGAGTAGCTTGTGCTGAATTGACCCTATATCCAACAGAAATTATGGCATCAAGATTGTAGAATTTCATTTGATATTTTTTGCCATCTCTGGCAGTATATTCCAAAATGGAATGAACTGAATCTTCTAGCAATTCACCACTTTCAAAAATATTCTTCAAATGTTTGGCAATGGCTGGCTGTTGTACGCCAAACAATTTGGCCATCTTGTCCTGATTGAGCCAAATATTTTCGCCATGAAAGTATATTTCTATTTTTACCTTGCCACTTGGGGCTGTATAAAGCAGAAACTCTGTCAACTCGTTTTTGATGGTGATTTTATGATTATTTTGTGTCATAATATCTTTTGTATAAATATAAACTTGATTTATTTCTACTTACTATTTAACTCATAAATCAGTGTGACATACCCCCATCTCTATCTATTCTATCCCTCGCCTCCAAAAAAGCAACCGCGATATCTTTATATCAAGCGCTATCGCGCTTTTTTTGTTTGTTTGATACAATAGCAGTATGCTCAAGAACCTCATCAAAAAACTCATCCCCAAATCAGTTCTGCTATTGTATCATAAATTATTAGCAATCGCGGCGAATATTAGATATGGCTTTCCATCCCGCAAGATGATTGTAATAGGTGTCACCGGCACCAAAGGCAAATCATCTACCTGCGTTATGATAACCCGGATTCTGGAAGAAGCTGGATTTAAAGTAGGATCCACAAATACTATTTTTTTCAAAATAGAAGACAAAGAATGGCCAAACACTACCAAGCAGGGAATGCCAGG
Organism: Parcubacteria group bacterium CG11_big_fil_rev_8_21_14_0_20_41_14; assembly: GCA_002787075.1. GTDB lineage: Bacteria > Patescibacteriota > Patescibacteriia > UBA2169 > UBA2169 > CG1-02-41-12. The sequence goes on along the minus strand of PCVT01000054.1, from coordinate 11,082 downwards.
CCGTTTGAAATTGCAAAAGATGCTTCGCAAAATGGCGCACTCGGGTTGCACGCACGCGGTAATAGAAGTCACGAGTGAGGGAATTCTTCAGTCAAGGCAATGGGGAATAGCGTTTGACGTTTGCGTGTTTACCAATTTGGGAGAAGAGCATATTGAATCCCATGGCTCGTATGAGAAATATATAAAAGCAAAAGAATTGATTTTTAAGAATTTGTGTAAGACGTATCGGAAAAGAACCTCCTCTTTAATATCCTTCCCTCGGGGGTACTCGGGACAGGCTCTTATCAAGGTGGAGAAAGGGGAGGAGAAAGTCAAAAAAGTAATAATCGCGAACATGGATGACCCGTTCGCGGAGCGGTTTTTGCACCATAGAGCAGATGAAAAATGGGCTGTTTCAATTACGCCCAATAAAGACATAAAAGCATGCGAAGATCGCCATTACAAATGCGTGTGCGCGGATGAAGTAAAATTAGTGCCAGATGGCATAGTCCTTTCCGTGCTTGGCCATTACATTGACATCCATCTGCATGGAAAATTCATGGCTGAAAATGCTTTGCTTTCTATTGCAGTGGCTAGATCTATTGGAGTTTCAATGTCAATATGCGAGAGCGCGTTAGAGAAAATCACACTCATGCCAGGCAGGACTGAAATTATCACATCAAAATCAGGCACTCGCGTGATTATAGATTACGCGCATGAGCCAAAATCATTTAACGCGATTTTTGAAACTGCGAAAACCATGAACGCAAATGCCAAAGGAAAGATAATCGCGGTGTTTGGCTCTCCTGGCGGAGGAAGGGACATAGGCAAGCGCCCGAAAATGGGCGCGATCGCTGGTAAATATTCTGATCTCATCATCCTTACCACTGATGACGCGTATGATGACGACCCAGAGCAAATCGCCAAAGACATCCAATCCGGCATTTCAAAATCAAAGCAAATCGAAATTATTATTGATCGGACTAAAGCAATTCAACACGCGCTCAAAACTGCGTCATCAAATGATATTGTTCTGCTTCTAGGCAAGGGCTCAGAGCAGACCATGGCAGTCAAAGGCGGAAAATATATTCCTTGGAGCGATAGAGGGATGGTTGAAGACGTTTTAAAGAAGAAAAAATATTAATAATTTCAAAACCCAAATGTCTTTTCTCAGAACCGAATACATCAAACATCATAAAATAAAAGTCGTGCTGTACGCGATTGTCTTTGCCCTGGTCATTGGACTGGTTATTTATTTCAGCGAATCGCTCAAAGCAATCTTCACTTCATCAGACGCGATCCGCGAATGGGTACTCTCATATGGCGTATTCGCGCCTTTAGCGCTATTTCTTTTGCAAGTGGGGCAAGTAATAATCGCGCCATTAAATAATTTTTTAATTAATTTTGCTGGAGGATACATATTCGGTCCATACATGGGTTTTTTGTATAATTATTTCGGATGGATAACTGGAGCAATAATTGTATTTTGGCTATGCAGGATTTTTGGCAGAAAGTTTGTAGGCGTATTCATATCTCAAGAAAAACTCGAAGGATTTGATGAAATCATGGAAAAAGGTGTTGGCATTATTTTTTTGCTTTTTATATTGCCAGTAGCGCCAGATGATCTTTTGGTGTATGTTGTTGGGCTTTCAAAGACAATTAAATTTAGAACATTTCTTTGGATTATATTAGTCGGCAAAATTCCAGGCAAACTCGCCACCAGCTTTTTAGGCGCTGGAGTAGCAGACCACAGCAACATGTCAATTATCATGTACGCGCTGTTTATTATCATATCTGTTATTGTTTTTTGGAAAAAA
>PCVT01000054.1:0-9269 GCA_002787075.1 Parcubacteria group bacterium CG11_big_fil_rev_8_21_14_0_20_41_14 | reverse complement strand
AGATTGGTGTATTTTTGAGTAGATTTGGTCTAAATTTGCACAGATTTAGTTAATTTTGCATAGATTTGGAATAAACTTGCATAGATTTGAAAAATTTGCAATAATCCCGATCTTCTGCTAATATATATTTTCTGATACTTATCCACAGGTTTTCCTCTTGATTTTTTGTGGATACTTGACATCTTATCATAAAATATATACAATTTCTTTATCATGCATCATGGATCCTTATTTTTTGCGAAACCTGCCTTTTGCTTTACATTTGGTTTCCAAAAAGATTTACATTTTTCCACGTTTTAAACTAATTTAATCCTTATTTTGGCTAAAATAAGGGATTTTTTGTATGTCGCCTAAAAACTCCCAAAAAGTAGAGCGAAAATACTTCACAAAACTGCATGACGCAGTTGATTTGCCAGATTTGATTGAATCACAAAAGCAATCATATGACTGGTTTTTAAAGACAGGATTGCGAGAATTATTTGACGAAATCTCGCCAATTCAGGACTTTATTGGCCGGGATTTGGAATTGTATTTGGAAGAATATTACTTAGATGAGCCAAAATTCGACGAAATTATAGCTCGATCCAAGAATGTATCCTATGAATCAGCAATTCGGGTAAAAGCAAGAATTGTAAACAAAAGAACCGGCGAAATCAAGGAACAAGAAATATATTTGGGCGATTTTCCAATGATGACGCCAAGAGGAACTTTTATCATCAATGGAATAGAGCGCGTTATAGTATCCCAGCTTATTAGAAGCGCGGGCGTGTTTTTCACGTCAGAAATCGTGCGAGGCAAAAAACAATATGGAGCCAAAGTAATTCCAAACCGCGGAGCTTGGCTTGAAATTGAAACTGATTCTAATGGAGCTATTTGGGTAAAAATCGACCGCAAGCGAAAAGTCGCCATTACCTCATTGCTCCGCGCGTTCGGATATGGCACTGACGAAGAAATCAAATCTATTTTTGCTGATTTGTCAGAAGAAGATTCAGCAATGCTCAGCGAGACATTAAAGCGCGATACAGCGAAAAACGAAGATGAAGGACTTAAAGAAGTATATAAAAGAATAAGGCCAGGAGATTTGGCAACCGCGAGCAATGCCAAACAGCTGATACATGCCATGTTTTTTAATTTTGACAGGTATGATTTTTCCAAAGTTGGCAGATACAAAATCAATCAGCGATTTGATTTGGACGTGCCTAATGATCCTGAGCATCGCATTTTGCGCAGGGAAGATTTAATTTTAGTTATCCGCGAAATAATGCGTTTAACCAAATCCCAAGAAGCAGCTGATGATATTGACCATCTTTCAAACAGGCGCGTGCGCACTGTGGGCGAATTGGTGCAGAACAAGCTTCGCGTGGGCTTGGCAAGAATGGAGCGAATTATAAAAGATAGAATGTCCACTTTGGATATCAACACCATTACTCCTAACCAGCTTATAAACGCGCGCCCAGTTATTGGTTCTATTAAAGAATTTTTCATGTCATCTCAGCTTTCGCAGTTCATGGACCAAACCAATCCTTTGGCAGAACTGGAGCACAAGAGGCGCCTGTCTGCTATGGGTCCGGGTGGACTTTCACGCGAGCGCGCTGGGTTTGATGTGCGCGATGTGCACCGCACACACTATGGCCGAATCTGCCCTATCGCGACTCCTGAAGGACCAAACATCGGGCTAGTTGGACATTTGGCAAGCTACGCCAGAATCAACCAGTTCGGATTTTTGGAAACTCCATATCGAAAAGTAGTACACGAGGAACAAGTTGACAAATCACGCGTAACCGATGAAATAGTATATCTTACAGCTATTGAGGAATCAAAAATTATTACAACAGCAGCCACTGCTAAAATTGATGATGATGGATATTTTACAGATGAAAAAGTAGAAGCGCGCGTAAAAGGCGAGCCAATGTTCGTTGAGGCAAGAGATATTCAGTATATGGATGTTTCAGCAAAACAGATTGTTTCTGTTGCTACTTCTTTAATTCCATTTTTGGAGCATGATGACGCGGTACGCGCTTTAATGGGCACGAACATGCAGCGCCAGGCAATCGCGACTGTCAGGCCACAAGCCCCGATTGTTGGAACCGGAGTCGAGTATCGAGCTGCTGCTGATTCAGGGCAGGTAGTTTTATCGGAAGAAGACGGAATTGTTACTGGCGTTCAATCAGATAAAATTACTATCAAGCATAAAGATGAAATTAAAGAATATGCTTTAGGAAAATTCGTCCGCTCAAACGCGTCAACTAGCATGAACCAGAAGCCAGTGGTTTCTAAGGGCGATAAAGTGAAAAAAGGCGAAGTAATCGCGGACGGAGCAGCCACTGACAATGGAGAACTTGCTCTTGGGCAAAATCTTCTGGTCGCGTTCCTATCCTGGGAAGGCGGAAACTATGAAGACGCTATTCTTATTTCAGAGCGTTTAGTTCAGGACGATAGATACACCTCCATTCATATTGATGACTACACTATTGATGTGCGCGACACAAAGCTAGGCCCTGAAATTGTTACGCGCGACATTCCAAATGTTGGAGAAGACAAGCTAAAGGATTTGGACATGGAAGGCGTTGTGCGCATTGGCGCGGAAGCATCCAGCGGTGATATTTTAGTTGGAAAGATAACGCCAAAAGGCGAAGCAGAGCTTAGCGCAGAAGAAAAGCTTTTGCGCGCGATTTTCGGGGAAAAAGCAAAAGATGTTCGCGACTCATCTCTTTATCTTGAACATGGAGAACATGGAAAAGTAGTTGATATTAAAATTTTCTCCCGCGACAATGGAGATAAATTACCATCTGGAGTTATTAAAACTATACAAGTATCAGTAGCTTCTTTAAGAAAAGTTCAGGTTGGCGACAAAATGGCTGGAAGGCACGGCAACAAAGGAGTTATTTCAAAAATCGTGCCTGTTGAAGATATGCCATTTGATGAAAACGGAAGGCCAATGGATATTATCTTGAATCCTTTGGGTGTTGCGTCCCGCATGAACTTAGGCCAGATTTTGGAAACTCATCTTGGGCTCGCGGCGCAGTCTTTGGGATATAATGTCGCTTCTCCGGCGCTTGACGGCGTTCCTGAAGAAGTTATCCGCGAAGAATTGAAGCGCGCTGGATATCCTGAAAATGGAAAAATAGCTTTGTATGACGGAAAGACCGGAAGAAAATTTGATCAATCTTCAACAGTTGGATATATTTACATGCTTAAATTGAATCACTTAGTAGAAGACAAAATCCATCAGCGTTCAATCGGGCCTTACTCATTAGTTACTCAGCAACCTTTGGGCGGAAAAGCCCAGTTCGGAGGCCAGAGATTCGGGGAAATGGAAGTATGGGCTTTAGAAGCATATGGGGCCGCGCATACATTGCAGGAAATTTTGACTATAAAATCAGACGATGTTCCAGGCAGATCCAAAGCATATGAAGCAATCATAAAAGGCGAGCCCATTGAAAAGCGCAATGTTCCTGAATCATTCAATGTGCTTGTGCGCGAGTTAAAGGGGCTTGGGCTTGATGTTGAATTGCTCAAAAATGGAAAAGTTATAAAAGAAGAAGAGAGTAAATAAAAAACTATGTCAACGCCTTCAACAACACGAACATTTTCTTCTCCGCAATCAGCTCCCAGGCCTGTTGATTTTGACGCGATCCGGTTGCGCCTAGCAAGCACTGATGATATACATCGCTGGTCACATGGAGAAGTATTAAAGCCGGAAACCATAAACTACAGAACTCAAAAACCAGAAAAAGACGGTTTGTTTGATGAGCGTATTTTTGGTCCAACCAAGGATTGGGAATGCTATTGCGGAAAATATAAGCGCATCAGATACAAAGGCATTGTGTGCGACAAATGCGGCGTGGAAGTTACTCGCGCTTTAGTTCGGCGCGAGCGAATGGGGCATATTGATTTATCAGCGCCTGTTTCGCATATTTGGTTTTTGCGTGGCGTGCCTTCTAAAATCGGTCTAGTTTTGGATTTGTCTGTTCAAGAATTAGAAAAAGTTATCTATTTTGCCAGTTTTATTATTACATCAGTTGATGAAGATAAGAAAAAACAGCTTCTTGAGCAGGTAGGACAAGAATATAAGAGCAAGTCATCATCTTTAGAAAAGGAATTCAAAAATGCGCTTGAGCAGAAGCAAGAAGCTTTAACTAAAACAGGAATTTCTGCTGAAGCATTGGCGCAAAAATTAGCAAAAGAAAAAGGCCTAATGCAGGATTTGTTGGCTGAAAAGAAAGAGCAATTAGATAACGCGTTTGAAACAGCCAAGCAAGAATTATCTTCTTTAGCAGTTAAGCAGGTTGTTTCAGAGAGCTCGTACCATGATTTATCAATGAAGTATGGGCATATTTTTGACGCTGGAATCGGGGCTGAGGCTATTTATGAACTTTTAAAAAGCATTGATCTTGGCACGCAAATAAAAGAGATGGATCAGCAATTGGAAAAAGCAAAAGGCGGGCGACGTAAAAAGCTTATGCGAAGAGAAAAGCTTCTCCAGAGCTTGTCAAAAACAGGCATTAGGCCTGAATCAATGGTATTAACCGTGATTCCAGTTATTCCTCCTGATTTGCGGCCTATGGTTCAGTTAGATGGAGGAAGATTCGCCACAAGCGATTTAAATGATTTGTATCGCAGGGTCATCAACAGAAATAATCGCTTGCGCAGATTAAAGGACTTGAATGCTCCTGAAGTTATTGTGCGCAATGAAAAGCGAATGTTGCAGGAAGCTGTTGACGCGCTTATCGACAATAGCGCGCGCCATGGCAAAACCGTGACTGCCTCAACTGGCCAGCGAAGGGTATTGCGCTCAATCGCTGATATGCTTAAAGGAAAGCAAGGAAGATTTCGGCAGAATCTTTTGGGAAAGAGAATTGACTATTCAGGACGAAGCGTTATTGTTGTTGGTCCTAAATTAAAATTGCACCAATGTGGTTTGCCAAAAACCATGGCTTTGGAATTATTCAAGCCGTTTGTTATAAGCCAGCTTATTAAGCGCGAAATTGTGCATAATGTGAGAAGCGCGAATAGGTACATTGAAGCAGGGCACGCCGAGGTCTGGGATATTCTAGAAGAAGTAACGCGCGACGCTCATGTGTTTTTGAATCGCGCCCCAACCTTGCATCGTTTGGGAATACAGGCGTTTCAGCCGGTTTTGATTGAAGGAAAAGCAATTCACGTCCATCCATTGGTTTGTAGCGCTTTTAACGCTGACTTTGACGGAGACCAAATGGCTGTGCATGTTCCACTTACTCTTGAAGCGCGGCGCGAGGCAAAAGAGATTATGCTTTCTTCTAAAAATCTACTTAAGCCAGCAACTGGAGAGCCGGTCTCAACCCCAGGGCTTGATATTGTGTTTGGCTGCTATTATCTTACCCAGCTTGATGAAAGCCAGCCAAAATATGAAAAGATTTTTTCATCAGAGCAAGAAGCAAAGCTTGCGTATGATTATGATATAGTGAGCTTGCACAGAATGATCAAGGTTAAAAAAGACAATGAAATTTTAGAAACTACTGTAGGCAGAATAATGTTTAATGAAGTTATTCCGGAAAAAATCGGGTTTGTAAATGAAGTTACTAACAAAAAATCATTAAAAAATATCACAAGCCAGTGCTTTAGGTTATATGGATTAGAGCAAACCGCTGCAATGCTTGATGATTTAATGCAGCTTGGATTCTATCATTCCACCCGTTCTGGAATGAGTTGGGCAATGGCTGATTTGCCAGAGCTTTCAGAAAAGAAAGAAATGCTTTCTATTTCCCAGTTAGAGGTTGATAAAATTCAAGAGCAATATGAAGAAGGCCTTTTAACTGATGATGAGCGCCATTCTAGGGTAATTGAAATTTGGGCGCGCGTTAAAGATGAGATTACTCAAAAAGCGCAGAATTCTTTTAATAATCCATTGAATCCTATTTATACTATGGTTGAATCAGGAGCTAGAGGCTCTTGGGGGCAGACCACTCAGATGATGGGAATGAAGGGATTAGTTACTTCTCCATCTGGCGCAACCATTGAATTGCCTGTTAAAGCGAACTTTAAAGAAGGATTTGATGTGCTTGAATATTTTATTTCAACTCATGGCGCCAGAAAAGGTTTGACTGACACAGCGCTTCGAACAGCGAACGCTGGATATTTGACTCGGCGCTTGATTGATGTGGCGCAAGATATCATCATTGCTGAAGATGACTGCAAAGATACTGAAGGATGGGATATTACTATTGCTGATAGCGAGCTTATGGGAGAAACAATCGCTGAGCGTGTTTCAGGAAGAACAGTTATGCAAGACATAAAAGGCAAGAGAGGAAAAGTAATCGTTAAATCAGGGGAAATGATTAATTATGATCAAGCAGAAGAAATCGCTAAATTGGATTTGGAATGCGTTAAAATAAGGAGTGTGCTTTCATGCAAGTCAAGGCGCGGCATTTGCGCTAAATGCTATGGTTATGATTTAGGATATAATAAGCCAGTTGAGCTTGGAACAGCAGCTGGAATTATAGCTGCTCAGTCAATCGGAGAGCCTGGAACTCAGCTCACAATGCGCACATTCCATACTGGAGGAGTTGCATCAGGCCAGGATATTACCCAAGGTTTGCCTAGGGTTGAAGAAATTTTTGAAGCGCGCAGAATTACAAAAGGCGCTATCATATCCGAAATTACCGGAAAAGTATCTAATATAACGGATGAGAACGGGGTTCGGACTATTACTATTACAGCCGCGATAGAGCAAGAAGAAAAATATTCTTTGGAAGAGTATTCAGAAGAAAATTGCAAAGTTGATGACAAGGACAAGGTTAAAAAGGGTGATGTTCTATTTTCAGAAGGTGATGATGTGGTAAACGCTGGCATGGATGGCACTATTAAGCGCACTAAGAAGTTCGTGCGCGTGGTGTCTAGCGCCGGAGATCAGATTTCATATATAGTGCCTGGCAATTTCGGCATTCTGGTGAAAAAGGGCGAAGTAGTGAATCAAGGAGATGTTTTATCTGAAGGAAGCGTTGATTTGCATGATTTATATGAGCTTAAAGGAGAGGACGCGGCTAAGAAATATGTTATGAAGGAAATTCAGAATATTTATTCTTCCCAAGGTCAAAAATTAAATGACAAGCACTTGGAAATTATTTCGCGCCAGATTTTCTCTAGAGTGTATATTAAAGAGGCAGGAGACACGGATTTTCTGCCTGGCGAGATTGTTGAGCGGGCTCATTTTAATTCAGTTAATATTGATACAAAGAAAGAGAAAAAACAGCAAGCAATCGGAGAAGTGCTTTTGCTTGGAGTTACTAAGTCGTCTTTATCTACTGAGTCATTCCTTTCTGCCGCCTCTTTCCAGGAAACCGCGCGCGTATTAATTGACGCGGCTATTACTGGCAAGGTGGATCATTTGCGCGGTTTGAAAGAGAATGTCATTATTGGGCGCTTGATTCCTGCTGGTACTGGATTTCAAAAGGGTTTGGTAAAATAAATTATATTAAAAAATCCCCCAGCGTATGCTGGGGGATTTTTAGTGTCTAAAAATTCTATGCTTTTATGCCATTATTTATATTTTTTCGCAATTTCTTTTGATCCATTGGGCAATCTTTTCCAGATTAACATTATTGATTTATATATTTTTTTCATAAAATAGATCAGGATGACGAAATGAGTTGATATACAGCAACCCCGAACGCCACTGACACATTCAAAGATTCTTTTTTGCCGAGCATGGGGATTTCAACAATTTCATCCGCGCGCTTTAGAATATCTTGCGGCAACCCTTCAACCTCATTACCAACTACTAAAGCGTATTTTTTTGATTTTTTTAGTTTCACGCTCTCAAGCGCTGTGCTATCCTTATGCTGTTCTAATGCCAGTATAGCATATCCTTCATGTTTTAACTTATCTAAAAGTTCAGTGATAGATGTTGCATGTTCCCATGGTATATATTCTTCCGCGCCCAGAGATACTTTATGTAAAGCGCTGTTTTTGCGGCCAAACCTATCAACCGGACTGGGGGTAATACCGCACAAGTATAATTTTTCAATGCCAAGAGCGTCCGCGGTGCGGAATATTGAACCAACATTATGGTTGGAGCGTATGTTGTGGAGGATTGCTATCATAACTTATGGGCAATTCTTTGCTTTTCGAAAAAATGAAAAAATGGGGACATGACCCATTTCTTTCAAGCAGATTTTTTTGCTGCCCTCCTCCCATTTCAGGATTTCTCATACTCATAGTGTATTACTCCTTTTAAAATAATTACTAAATAAGTTAATTTATTATAGCATATTTATTTTATTTCTAGAAATGAAACAAAAAGTGGAATAAAAAGAGTACTGTACAGCATTCTATTGCCAAATTTATATTATTGACATATACTATATCTCAACTTCAATTTTAGCCCTTTTAAAAGGAGTGTATAAAATGCCTGAACAGAAGGAACGTTCGTGCGGAAATTGTACCGCCTGTTGCAAAACCCACGCTGTTTTTGAGATTGATAAAATGCCGGGACAATGGTGCAAGTATTGCGAGAAAGGAAAAGGATGTCGCAAATACAATGATCGGCCCGGAGTGTGCAAAGAATTTCGCTGCGAATGGATTAAGGGATATGGAGAGCGTCCCGACAGAACAAAGGTGGTTATAGATTTTCATAATCAAGGAGCGATGGGGAATTTGGCCCAATTGTGGGAGGTGTCGGAAGGCGCTTTAGGCCGTTCCTATGCAACCAGAATTAGAAGCGAATGCTTGGGCGGCGATGTTTGCGTCTGCTATATGTATTTGGATGGCAGAAAAGAAATGTTTGTGCCGCCTGGATTTTTCGTTTCGCCAGCGCTTCTGGCGAGGTTGAATGAGGAGGGTATTAAGCTATTTAAGACCAAGGGAATATCCATAGCCGTGCAGGGCCTCAAATGAGGCTCTGTTTTTTTGGGTTTCATACCGCGCTAACGTGCGGCGCACCGCCGCGCCCGCGCGAAAATCGCAAAACAGCTAGCTGTTTTGCATGAAATGGGTTTTAACTGCGTTTAATAAATCCGACCATAAAAACAGGATATATATCCTGTTTTTATGAAACGAAAAATGATACGACTTGTATATATTTAAAATATATACAAGTTTACGCCCTGCCTTTTTCCACTTTCCCCCGCATCTGCATATGCGCGGACTGAGTCTGATCCAGCAGTTCGCTTTCATTGATTAACAGATGCTTGCGGTCTTTGATAATAAATTTTCCGTTAATCATCAAATCTCGCACCGTGCGGCCGCCATGGGTAATTAAGTTGCCAACCAAGGTAATGGGATTATTAACA
>PCVT01000142.1 GCA_002787075.1 Parcubacteria group bacterium CG11_big_fil_rev_8_21_14_0_20_41_14 | reverse complement strand
ATTCCGAAAAAAATTATTGATTCTTTTCCCTTAGGCATTTTAAATCTTCATCCATCATTGCTTCCGAAGTATAGAGGATCATCCCCTATCCAGGCCGCTATTCTAAATCAAGATAAAGAAACCGGAGTCACTATCATGAAACTAGATGATAAAATGGACCATGGCCCGATTATCGCGCAAGAAACAATCAATCTCAACCAAACCGAAACCGCGGGAGATTTGCAGAACAAGCTCGCGCAAACCGGCGCTGATTTGTTAATCAAAATTTTGCCTGATTATATCGCAGGAAAAATCACGCCCCGAGCGCAGAACGAAACTAAAGCAATTAGCACAAAGAAACTCGCCAAACAAGACGCTAAAATTGACTGGAATTCAACGGCTCACCCGCCTGAGCCATTGATTCGGGCAATGAATCCTTGGCCAGGCGCATGGACAACATGGCGCCATAAAAAACTTATTATCTGGTCAATGGATATTGATGGCACTCCCAAAGAACTTCAGCTTGAAGGCAAAAAAAAGATGCCCTATTCAGAATTTCTGAAAGGGCACCCTGGCTTCAGTACTCATGATTGCGTCTAAATAGCTTTTGCGCGCCCAATGGGAAAATGGGGACATGACCCATTGTTTCCTGTTTATCTATTCTTTTTAGTTACATTAAACCCTAGATACTTTCCAATTGCAAGCCGTGTTTGCGCTTCAATGGCAGGAATAGATCCAAACACAATCATATTCACAGGAAATAAAATCCATTGCACAAACATCCAAACATACTTGATTTTTGACTCGCTTTTGGGGCAAGGAGGCAAAAATACAATAGAGAGCACTGCTGTTGAAAGAAGCCCTACCATAGCAGAAGTCAAAAGCCAATGCAAAACAACTGGCGCGTTTTGCGCTATCACAGTTTCCTGAGTTGCCCTGTCAGCAAACATCAAAGGCAATCTGCCCAAGATAAGAATCAATAAAGGCGCAGTAGCCCAAGAATACATACCCTCAGTAATATTAAAAAAATACTTAAACTTTTTGAAAAAAGCGATTTTTTTGTTGCCCCAAAAATGCCAAATCATATATGGAAAATGCTCAATTCCCCATGCCCATCTTCTTTGCTGTTTATAGACCGCGACAAGCGATTCCCAAAATTTGCCTGTCTCAACCGTGTCCATGGAAACAGAAACATACATTGGAGTTACGGTATAATCTCCATTGTAATGAATAAAGCATTGCAAAAAAATGCGAGAATCCTCAGTAACCAAATCCGGCTCCCAGAATCCAACATCAACCAATGTCTTCCAGCTCATAGAGTGCGAAGAAAAAGTAAATAACCGATCAGGACGCGAAAGGTCCGTGAGCAGCCAGAACATGGTGCTGTTTGAGACGGTTCTAGTGAATGCGTTTGACTGCCACACATTATTATTAAACAAAGCAACTGGCTGATAGCTGGTATTATGGGGCTTATGGTGCGTAAGGAATTTATATGTTAGATGCCCGAAATATTCTTTGTGCACAATTGTGTCAATGTCAAAGCATGACACAATTATTTTTTCATATGGAATTTCAAGTTTGTCAATTTCCTGTTTAGCATGTTTTGCCGCGAACACATTGTTTGAACCCTTGCCTCTTTGCTCATTGGGAAGATTTTTTGGATGCACGGTTACCCAAAATTTATAGAATTTGTGAGCGTATTTTTCTTTAATTTTGTTTGCTATCTCTAAGCCATTTTCTTTATCCCATTCCTCCACTCCCAAAGCAATCATCATCTTATCAGTTGGATAATTTGAATTTATTAATCCCTTGAATGTTGTATCCAGCACCTCAAATGGTTCTTTATAAGTTGGAAGAAAAATGATGTGATACATATCCTGCCAATGCGATTGCATGTTATCATGGGAGACAGGATCTTCTGCTTTTAATTTTACAAGCCAGTTGATTCGTGTGTCTTTGCGATACTTTTTATACGAACCAAATAAATACACAAGCCAATAAATGGCCTTAATAAGCCAGTACAAGTCAAAAAGAATAATGATATAAATCACGATAAGCGGACGAAAGTAAGAAAGCAGAATCGCCCCAATTAAAGAGCCCCAGACCAAAATAGCAGGGATCATCTCTAGAAAACGGTACATTTTGAGGTGTGATAGTCTAGGCAT
>PCVT01000098.1:460-9454 GCA_002787075.1 Parcubacteria group bacterium CG11_big_fil_rev_8_21_14_0_20_41_14 | reverse complement strand
TGTGTACTCATATTCATTTCCGATGCCCGCGAGCTAACACAGGGTATAATACCCCTCAGCTCTGCTTGGAATCAGAGTCCAGAGCTTGCTCTGGGGTCAATACCCTTTATTATATTAGTTTTCTTTTAATTTGTTAAATTCTGCCAAAAGTATGGCATATTTTGCCTTTTTTTGATTAAACTCTTGCGCGAGATTTGTTTTTTTTGCTTTATTTTTTTCCTGCTTGTGTTTCGCGACCAGCTGTTCCAATTCTTTCTTGCGCCCAAGCAAATCCGCGCGCAATTCCTTTACTTTTATTTTATCCTTTTCTGGCTCTGCTTGTTCTTCTCTTTCCAACTCTTCTGCGGCCTCTTCTTTTTCTAATTCTTTTGGTTTTATTATTCTATCCACGCCAAAAACGATTTTGCCTTTTTCAATAAGTTTAAACACATCTCCTTCTTTTTTAAAATGCGGGGGTTTGATTATATCTACTTGCTTTAATTCATATTTCTTTTTAGAATCATATCCTTGCATGTCAAAAATTTCTTCAATTCCCCCAATTTCAATAATAACTTTGTCATACAATAATCCATCTCTCGTGACTGCAGCATATTCATTATCTCTAGTTGGCAGAAACATAAAAATTCCACTGGTTGCAGGTTTAAACATAGCTTCAATGCTGGCATTTCTAAATCTCTTCAATTCATTAACATTTCCAACCCGCACAACCCCTGGCTGTTGACCAAGTTTTTCAGGACTGTTTCTCCATAAATCCAAAAGTTCCTCTTCTTTTTCGGATAAATGTATTTCTTCTTCTGTTTCATCATCAGGCGCAACTTTTGGCTCTGCTTTGTTTTCTTTTTCAAAATCAGCAGATTCGGCATCAACAATATATTGTCGGAGGTCTTCTTTTTCTTGTTCTTGCGCTCGCGCATCATTTTGTTCATGCTCTTTATTCTCATTATCCGGCTCCCCAGCATCCGGAACATCATTCATTCTATCTAAATTCAATACCGAGGGCAAATTACCAAGATCAATAGCATTCTTTAAATCATATTTATAACTCTCACGGGTTCTTGTACTGACCGAAACTTTATTCTCGCAATCAGAAAGAAATGCATTGTAATTTTTGATTTTCATCTCAAGTTTATCAATATATTCAAAAATAACGTCAACGCTCACTGAACTGTTTTTCATTACCTCGTAGTTTTTTTTGTTGTGCTGGCTCGCGTATTTGTCCCAAGCTCTAAGTTTTGTATAAGCAGGCAATAAAAACGAATCAATTGATTTATCAATAGCTTTCTTATCCTCAATAAATTCTTCAGGAGATATTCTATCCCCATTTTGCAATTCAACGCCAAATTTCGCCATATGCGCGGCAAATACGGTTATTTCAAGAATTTTTGCGTATCCAAAAACTAATCCGTCTGTTTTAGCATTTTCTACAACAACGCGAATTCTGTCCATATCTGAATCGCTAAGAAACCCGGTCTCAGCTTCTTGACGCAACTTCTTTGCCGGTTTCTTAAAATCAGGCACATCTTTCGCGAATTCATCAAGCGTATCAAATAATTTCGCAGTTTCTTCATCCAGCTCTTTTTTTGGCTTTATTTCTTCTGTTTCCAACTCTTCTGCGGCCTCTTTTTGCTCTTCTGTATCCGCTAAATCGTTTGTTGTACTCTCTTGTGCCTTCAAAGCCGCAAGTTTGCCTTCTAATTCGGAAATTTCCTCCTTATTTTTGGCAATTTCCTCATTATTTTTCGCGTAATCGGCTTTTAGCGATTCTCTTTTCTTGAGCAAATTTTCTGAAACATTTTCTGCTGTCTCATTTGGAGCCGCATCTTTTACCTCTGCAGATTCTTTTTGCCCAAGCCCGGCCCGCATGTCCTGGCGCGCCATTTGTTCAGTGCTGGCTTGATGCTCTGCGCCAAGGTCATGAGACGCGATTATCTCAGTTATCAAATTATTTAATCTCTCAAGATGCCCATGGGATCCTTGAACTCCGGAGAGCGCTTCGGTCATAATATTGCTTTTTGTCCTGTTAGTCGCGATTTCTTCTCCACTGGCCTCGTCATATTCAATCACTGGCTCATTATTGTTCAAATCAACCGAAGCATACCAAGACAAAGTATTGATCAGGGCGCGCAATGAATTCAAATCCTGCTTGCCTATTTCTGACAAAGCGCGCAATTCGCTCATGCGGCCAATGCACGCGCTCGCTTGGCTTACTATGGGTTTTGCATTGGGAAGGCCTTTTGCCTTCTGAACATTTTGAATAAGAAGATTTAATTGCTCTTCAGCGCGATTTATTAATTGTTCCTTATTTTCCAAACTGGAATCAAGAAATTCTTTTGTTTGTTCTTTTCCCGGATCTTCTATTTTTTCAATTTGCGGCTGTTCATGTTGCGCATCTGTAGATACTAATTCCGATTCTGCGACTTGCTCTGAAGCAATTTCAGGTTCAATGGTTTTTTCTTCGGTTTGAGCGCCTTTTCCGCTCTTTGGCTTTGCTTCTCTTTTTATAGATTGCTTCGGCTTGCGCTCCGGATTTGTTTCAATCACCAGTATTGCATTTTTGGCGCGGGCCTCTGCAACCCCAACCGAAACAGTCCATGCGCCATTCCTGCGCTTTTGGGAAATTTTATTCAATCTCTCCAAATCAGAAACCGCTTTATTGATTTCGCCAATTGCGGCCCGGATTTGGGAATATGATTTTTCTTTATCTGAAACCGACGCAACAACTGTTTTGGCGCGCGCAATTAATGATTCAAGAGAGGATTCGGATTCTGGCGCTGGATGGACTTCTTCGTTATTTTGTTCTTGTTTTAGTTCTTCTGCTTCAGGGCTTGGACTTTCAGCGCTTCTGGGCAATAATATCTGTTCTTCTTCAGGAATATCAACAAATTCCGCATCCTCAATGTTTGATCTATCTATTTTAGGAACACCTTCTTTGTTCATAATGGAATGATAAAATATCTTAAATTTATTATACCACTTTTCCCCAAAACAAAAAAATCGCGTTTGTTGATAAACGCGGAAAGGCAATTAACGTCAGCGACGAGTCCGCTGGGAGCGAACCCGCCGCCTTTCGTTCCAAGCAAGCGACAGAGTCGATGGGAGCGGGAACCCGCCGCCTTTCGCTCCAAGCAAGCGACAGGGTCGCTGGTAGCGACTTAGATTACCGCCTTCTTGACCACTTCTCCCAAACAACCAGCAAAGGAGACGCCAAAAAGATAGAGGAATAAGTTCCAGCCACAACTCCAATCATCAAAGCCAGAACAAAATTCTTAATTGATTCTCCGCCATAGAGGTAAATCGCGAGCAAGACAAGAAACGTGGTTAACGCGGTAAACAAAGATCTGCGGATTGTCTCATTCACGCTTTTATTCACTAGATAATCAAAATCATGCTTATGATGGTCCCGGGCTAAATTCTCGCGCGTACGGTCAAACACCACAATCGTGTCATTCACTGAATAGCCGAGAATAGTGAGCAAGGCGGTCACAAACAAAATATCAACCTCAACATTCGCAACCTTGCCCAAAATCACGAACACGCCAACTGGAATAGACACATCATGCACTAACGCGGCAATTGCCACAATCCCATATTTCCAGGAAGAAACCGGATCAGATACTTTTCGGAACGCCCAAGCAATATATAAAACAATCGCGATAAGCACCACAATCATGGCTTCAACTGCCTTATCCTGAAGTTCCTGCCCGATTACCGGGCCAATTGATTCAAACCTTTGCTCTTCCACTACTTGCGTGCCACCAATGGTGATGACAGGAGAAGAAATAACACCTTCTTGATTGACTGGCTCAAATGAAATATCAACTGGATTGCCTTCTGAATCAATTGCCTGAATACCGGAAACATCTGGAACCCCCCCTGTATCCCCACCTTGGTAAAGGCGAGAATTATTTTCATCAATCTCAACTCCTTCTGATAATTTCGTATTCAAATATCCTAGAATTTGCTGGTGCTTATCTTCTGAAACATCCTTGAACCGCAATAAAAATCCATTGTCCTCAGTTGGCTGAACCTGCACGCTATCTAACACTGCCTCATGATTCTCGCTTGATTCAGTCAAAATCGTTTGAATAGCCGGTGCGCTGGTCTGGACATCTTGATGCACTTTGATTTCCATTAATGATCCCCCAGTAAAATCAATACCAAGCTTAAGCCCATATAAGCCAATTAAAACAATACTTGCTACAACAAGAAGGCCTGATATGGCGAAATAAATTTTGCGGTGTTTTATAATTTCCATATTATGCTCCCCAAAGCCATTTTTTATTAGACAGCCAAGATACTCTGCCAGCTAACTCTATCCATAAACGAGTAATGATAATCGCGCTAAACATTGATACCAATACGCCAATGCCCAGGGTAATGGCAAATCCCTTGATAACAGAAGTGCCGAACCAGGCCAAAATAAAGCAGGTTAACAAAGTTGACATATTTGAATCTCTAATAGAATTCCATGCCCTATCAAACGCTGTGGCAACCGCGTGGCTGAATCCGTTTCCTGCTTTTAATTCCTCGCGCAATCTTTCAAAGATAAGTACATTCGCGTCCACTGCCATTCCGATTGAGAGCAAAAATCCGGCAATGCCTGCTAATGTTAAAGTGACTGGAATCAATTTGAATAACGCGAATACAATTGCCGCGTAAAATGCCAACGCAAGCACAGCAAGCAAACCTGAAATCCGATAAAATAACAACATAAACAAAGCCACTAACGCGAATCCAACTAAGCCCGCGATTAAGCTTTTTTGAACTGATACCACACCTAAACTCGGGCCAACTGTCTGTTGTGAAATCAAATTGATAGGCACTGGCAAAGCCCCGGAATTCAAACGGTTGACTAATTCTTTTGCTTCATTAATTGAAAAATTTCCAGTAATCACTGCTTCTCCGCCTGAAATCTTGCTTTGCACTGTTGGGGATGAAATAATAGCTCCATCCAAAAATATAGCAACTGGATTGCCGATATTTTTATCTGTAATATCTTCAAAAAGCGCAGCTCCTTCATCATCAAACTTCAAACCAACCTGAGCTGAACCAGAATACTGGTCAAATAAAACTTCTGATTTGACTAATTGCTTGCCTCCTAATTGCGTGCTTTCCCATTGGTCATAATTCACTGGCAAATCGCCTTCCACGCTCTGAGTGGCAAACAAAATATGCCGAGCCCGCACTTCTTCCACTGGCTCACTTATTTTTTCGTCTGTCACTGTGCGCGATTCTATGCGCTGGATAATGTGATATCCAAATTGGGTTTCAACTGGATCTATTGTGGTTTGCCCGTCTTCAGTAATCTGATCAAACAACACATCTCCGAATTCAGGAACGAGCATATCGCGCTGCATAAATCCTAAGTCCCCGCCTTGGCTAGCTGAGCCAGGATCTTCTGAAAGCTCAGTTGCTAGTTCAGCGAAATTCTGGCCATCTGCTTGTATTATCTTCTCAATAGTGTCTTGCGCCTTTTTGAGTTGTTGGGCATTATATTCTTCACGTTGTTTCTTTTCAGTATCTGACAAAGGCGTTCGCTCTGGAGCTGGGGATTGTGTCTTGAATTCCAATAATGGGGTCGCGCCAATTTGGCGAATAGCGTCATTCACGTCAAACACGCCTGCTAGCTCTACGATTATGCGAAGATCATTAGGGGTTTGCGCTGTTTGTACTATTGGCTCTGAAATGCCCAAAGCGTTTACTCTGCGCTCTATTACATCGCGCACGCCTGAAATGGCGGATTGGGCTTCTTCGTCTGTTACTTGGGAGGTATCTGCTTCATACACTAAATGCGCGCCTCCTTGCAAATCAAGGCCTAAATGCGGCCTGAATTGGCCAAAAAAGTATTTGCCTGGCCATTGATTGGGTAGATTATTTGGACCCACAAAAATAGACCCTGAAATATATCCAAGGACCATGATGAGTACAAATAATATCCAAGTTTTTTGCTTATTTGATGGCATGCGATTCTTTATGCTATGGCTGGATGTGCTTCCAGTATTTTAATTCGTTTATCCTGCTGTTCTATTTCCTCCCTGTTTTCGTCAATGGCATGATTCATGGCTGGATGTTCGGTTAATATCAAATCAAGCTTTTTATTCTGCTTATCCATTGCGGTTAACATTAAATCTTTAAATTCAGCCACCTCTTTTCGTGTAGCAAGATCTTTTGTCTTTTCTTCAACAATTGCCTCAATGGCTTTTTCAATCTTTTCTATTGTGATATTTTTATTTTCCATAACAAAATTATTATAGTGCATTTATTTAAATTTTGCAAGGAGTTCTTTAGTAAGCTTTTTTGGCAGGCCGATGATGGTTTCCATCTCTCCTTGTACCTCTTTTATCTGGCTGATAAAGATAGGATTCTGCACCGCGAAAGCGCCAGCCTGATTAAAAACCGCGCCTGATTCCACGAACTCTCTTGCGTCTTGTTCCGGAATTGGGTTGAATATTACATCACCTTGTTCAACGCCTTCTTGGCGCTGCCCTGTTTTGGTATTTGTGATTACAAGAGATGTGACAACTGTTTGAGACACTCCATTGGAAAGTTCTTCAAGCCACTTGTATGCCTGCTCTTTGTCCTTTGCTTTTTCCCGGATTTCTCCGTTGACCAAGACAATCGAATCAGAAGCAATGATAATTGAATCGTCATCCGCTTTTTTAGCAACTGCATCCGATTTTAGGCGCGCTACTTTCAACACCAATTGGCGCGGATCTTTGTCTCGGACTGATTTTTCATCAACATCAGGGCTTATGATCTCAAAATCATACCCCATGTCTTTAAGTATTTGTTGCCGCTGTTTTGATTGAGAGCCGAGGATTATTTTCATAAGATCATAATTTTATCCTCCGCGCGCGCATATAAAAATTATTTCTGCTCAGACCTCACCTCGCGCACCGCGTCATCAATGTCTTTCTGGGTTATATCTTTGCCAATCTCTTTAAGCGCTGGCTTTAATTCTGACAGAGTTGGAGTGCTCCGTACTCGATTGATTATGATTCTATCCTCATCAACACTCATTAGCGCATCAACGCCTTGCCACGAGTCTTGAAGATTTTTGGGCAAAAAGTCCACTGGTTTAGTAAGTTTTATTGTTTGCGTAGTCATATATTTTATTATACTATACTTGCCTGAAAAAGCACAATATCAGCCCAATTTCAACGGCTAAGCTTAAGGTTAACCCATACTTATAGTTGAATTTCTCTTCCTTCTCCAATCAATTCAACTTTATCATCTTGCACCAAAATTGCCTGATCATCGGTTAAAATTTTAACCTGATATTTTGCTTGTGAAATCTTTTCTTTGAGCAATGCTTCGTATTCCTGCTTATAATGCACAGTTATCAAAAACGACACAAGATTCAATCCTGTAAAATTGGTTAATCCGCAATGCTCGTACTTATCCTGATGCTTCCATAGAGCCATTTCAATGCTCGGGCAGCAAATATAAGAGCCAGCGCTTGAGCCGATATATAGAACTCCTTTACTGATTAAATCTTTAACAACATTATCAAACCCGCTTTCCCGCACTGCTTTAAGAAGATAAAACGCGCTTCCGCCTTCAACATATATTGCCTCTTTGTCTTTAAGAATCTCACGCAATTCCTGCTCTGTTTTGCCTTCTATGTCCAACTCTTCAAGATTAAATCCCTGTAGAGCCATTTGCATCCTTTTTTCCAATTTCTCTTTGGATGGTTTGCTGATACCTTTTGAAGCAGTCGTAATATATGCCATTTTCATTTCATGGATCGGCTTTTTTAAAAATGGCAAATCATGGTTGGTGATAAATTGTCCGCTTGAACAGAGGAGGAGTGTTTTCATATTCTTATTTTTTGCAAAAATTCTGATGGAGAAACAATTAATATATTGTTATATGACTTTAAATCCAAAAGATGCTTATCGCCTGATACAATAAAACAAGCTTGGCTAACAACAGCACAAGCTAAAAATTTATCATCTTTTGGATCTTGATGGATCACTTTTTCTATTTCTTGTTCTGTATATATCAAACCCTTATTTTGTATTGATTTCACGACATCATCGGGATTATAGCCATATTCATCTAAATTTTCTTTAAATTTATCTCTTGATATAACATCTTTAAACTCATCAAGTGTTGATAAAGTAAAACAAGGAACACATATTCCTTGCTTAATAAAATGATGTAGAATTTCCAATTTTCCCTTGAATAACAAGGCAGATATTAAAATATTAGTGTCAAAAACGACACGCATAAATATGTTTATTATTATTTTTTTTCAGCGCGAACTTCTAGTACTGCATCATCAATATCTTTTTGGCTGATTTTTTTCCCGATTTCTTTCAACACTGGACCTAGTTCCTCTAATGTAGGAGAAGTATCCTCCAGTTTATTGATGATAATCCTATTTTCATCAGCATTCATCAATACATCAACGCCCTGCCATGTATCCTGTAAATCTTTTGGCAAGAAATCTACTGGCTTATTAAATTTTAGAGTTTTTACGGTCATATTTCTTGTATGGCTGACTTCATATCTTCGCCCACCATTCTCCAATCATTCTGCAGGGCAAGGGCATCTGCCTCTTTTCCACTTTCGCTCTCATTATAATTATCAAAAACACCCCCAATATCTAAAGTTCTTCCCATCCCTTCCGCAAACGAAGGTTGAGCAAATAAATATGCTGTTAAATATTTTGTTCCCATAGTATTTATACTATACCATACTCAATGATTAAAGCGCAATATCAGCCCATTTTCAATGGGTCAGGCGGTTGAGCCATTGAAATTAAAAATTCTTTGTTCTAAATCATTTGTTTTACTTCCCATGGCACTTCTTAAATTTCTTCCCGCTTCCACAAGGACACGGATCATTGCGCCCGACTTTCTCGCCGTCAAACCGATTGCGCTGAGCTGAAGCGATTGAGGATGAGGCAGTTGCCACGTTCTGCATCATTTGCGTGGCTGAAGTACTTGAAGAGAAACTTCCGGCTACACCACCTGATTGCATAAACGG
>PCVT01000098.1:0-442 GCA_002787075.1 Parcubacteria group bacterium CG11_big_fil_rev_8_21_14_0_20_41_14 | reverse complement strand
GCCTTCCTTTGCTGGAGCACTAAATCGCATGCCCTGCAAAGCGCTCAACCCGCCTCCTAATGCCTGCAAAATATTGCCAGCCCCCTGCATCTGCATTGAGCGCGCGGACAAAATTTTAAACACGCTATAAACAACCTGATTCTGAATCGCGCCTTGCAATTGCTTGAACAAGCCATAGGCGTCGCGTTTGTATTCCACTAAAGGATCGCGCTGGCCATAGCCCCGAAGCCCGACCGCGGTGCGCAGGTTGTCCAATGCCTCAAGATGGTCCATCCACAATGTGTCAATTGAATTCAACAGAACCGCCCGCTCCAAATCTTTAATTTGATCCTCATCCCCAAGCGTCTCTGACATTTTCGCGTATATGTCTTTGGCATGCTGAGCCAGATAATCAATCAGCTTGCTTCGCATTATTGCGTCTTGGCCTTTATCTTTTTCTCCA
>PCVT01000161.1:614-10205 GCA_002787075.1 Parcubacteria group bacterium CG11_big_fil_rev_8_21_14_0_20_41_14 | reverse complement strand
AATCATCGGCTGTGTACTTTCTGTTGCACTTGCCCTAGCTTCAAAACTGATAAAAACTCTCGAGAAGTTTTGATCACTTTTTTATACTGGTCGGAGTTACCGACTGCTTTTATCACTTGCGTGATTTAGTGTTCGGACTTTCCTCCCGCCGAATCGGCGGGCGATTGCCTGATCTGCCTATCCAATGTAAATGCGCAATAAATGGATGATACCAGAACTTGCCAAAAATGTCAAGATTGTTTTGTTTTTGTTGCGGTGTTAAAGTACCTTTTACATGAAAAGATCAGAACTTATATTTTCATTTTTGCTTATTCCAGCGGATTTTCTCATGCTTATTTTAGCTGGGTTAGCAGTATATTTTATCCGGTATCACACCTTTTTGGTGGCTTTGCGGCCACCGGTTTTTTTAATAGGACTATTTGATTATATAAGCATTGTCGCGATTGTGTCTTTTATTTGGCTTCCATTGTTTGCTATTTCAGGAATGTACAGAATCGGCTCGCGCCGGCTTATAGAAGAATTCAACCGAACTGTTCTAGGATGCTCTATGGGCTTGGTCGCGGTTGTGCTGGTGATTTTTTTTAGGCATGAATTATTCGGATCCAGATTTTTGGTTCTGGCTGGATGGCTCTCAGGCATTGTGTTTGTATTCGCAGGCAGAGTGATTATCCGCTCAATTCAGCGCTCGTTTTTCAAGAAAGGAATCGGCGTTTGGCGCGCGATTATTTTTGGGGATGACAGAACCGCGTATAATCTCGCGAACGCTTTAAAGAAAGATCCTTTGTCAGGATACTCGGTTATTAGGCATTTCAGAAAACTGGATGACGCGTCAATGGGATCTTTATCAAACATCGCGAAGCACAATGGCGCTGACCTTGTGATTTTGGCAGACCCGAACCATGGCAGGCGCGAAGCATCAGGGCTGTACCAATTTTGCCAAGAGCATCATATGGATTTTTCATACTCAGCTGATATTTTGGAAGCAAATAGGAGCAATGTTGAAATAAATGATTTGGGTGGCTTGCCAGTGATTCATATTAAGCGCACTCCTTTGGATGGATGGGGAAGGATTGTGAAAAGGGTTATGGATATTATTTTATCTTTATCCGCTCTTATTGTCCTTATTCCTGTATTTATCTTGTGCGCGATTATTATCAAGCTGGATAGCCGAGGAACTGTGTTTGTTAAATTAATCCGGCTTGGAGATGGCGGGAAAAAATTTGAATTATATAAATTTCGGTCAATGGTTAAAGACGCGCATAAAATGAAGACCCATCTTTCAATGTTCAATGAAAGAGGCGATGGCCCGCTTTTTAAAATGAAGCATGATCCGCGCATTACGCGGTTTGGTGGCTTTATCCGCAAATGGAGCATTGACGAGTTTCCGAATTTTATAAATGTTCTTAAGGGAGATGTGAGCTTGGTTGGCCCAAGGCCTCATGAGCCAGAAGAGGTGAGGCTCTATTCTGGGTATCAAAAGCGTCTTTTGAATATTAAGCCAGGAGTTACTGGCTTGGCGCAGATTTCAGGAAGGTCAAATCTTTCGTTTGATGAGGAAGCGCGTTTGGATTTATTTTATATTGAGAATTGGCATTTTTCACTTGATGTTTCTATATTATTAAGAACTCCGTGGGTGATGATTCGGGGGAAGAATGCGGTATGAAAGTCGCTTTAATACATGATCACTTAAATCAAATTGGAGGCGCGGAAAGGGTGGTTTTGGATATGCACAAATTATGGCCTCAGGCGCCGCTTTACACTCTTGTGCATGACAAGAAAAAAGTTGGAGATTTTTTTAATGGCTTGGACATCCATTCTTCTTTCATACAAAGATTGCCGCTTTCGCTTTCGCATTTGCGATGGTACTTGTCAATGATGCCTACTGCTATAGAGACATTTGATTTGTCTGATTATGACGTGATCCTTTCGTCCGCAAGCGCGTTTGGCAAAGGCGCAATCGCGCCTTCCCATGCTTTGCATATTTGCTATTGTCATACTCCAACTAGGTATCTTTGGAGCGACGCGAATACATATTTAAAAGAAGTCGGAGGAGGCGCTGTTATAAAATATATTCTTCCATTTGTTTTGAACCGCCTTAGAATGTGGGATTATTTGGCTAGCCAAAGAGTGGATTTCTTTTTAGCGAATTCTCATTTTGTGGCTGATCGGATAAAAAGGTATTATAATAGAGAAGCAGATGTTATTTATCCTCCAGTTGATGTTGATGCATATCCTTATGTTGAAAAGCTAAATTATTTTATTATTGTTTCCCGTTTGCGTCCGTACAAAAAAATTGATTTAGCTATTCAGGCGTTTAATCGCTTGAATATGAATCTGGTGATTGTTGGGGATGGGGAAGAAAGAGCTCGATTAGAATCAATTGCCGGGAATAAAATATTTTTTACTGGCGCTGTTTCGGAAAAAGTTAAAAAAAGGTTGCTTGCTGGGGCTAGGGGCTTTCTGCATCCTCAAGAGGAAGACGCTGGAATCGCGGCTGTTGAAGCAATGGCTGCTGGAACGCCTGTTATAGCGTATAATTCAGGCGGAGCTGTTGAAACAGTTATTAATGGAATTACTGGCGCGTTTTTTGAGGAGCAGACCTGGCAATGTTTGGCTGATAGTGTGATTCGGTTTAACCGCGAGACATGGGATAATGAGCGCATTCGCGCGCACGCTCAACAGTTTTCAAGGCAAAGATTTATGGCTGAATTAAAGTCGTTTGTTGAAATGAAGTATATGGAAAGGTAGTGTCATTGCGAGGAGACATGTACTCATGGCGACGCGGCAATCCGGTGTTGAATTCTGGGATTGCTTCAGTCGTTTCGCTCCTTCGCAATGACAATAATTAATTATGATAATAGGCATAGATGGAAGAGTTTTACAGGAGGGAGAGGGGGGTGTTTTTGTGTATGCTAAAAATGTTCTTAAGCATCTTATTCCTTTGGCAAAAAAGCATAAAATCAAGATATTTTTAAATCAGTATAAAAAGAGTGATTCTCGCCTTATTGATGAATTATCTAGAAATCAAAATGTACGGCTTTATAAATACAGGTTTCCTAATAAGTTTTTGAACGCGTCTTTGAAATTCGCGAAATGGCCTAACATTGATTATCTTATTGGAGGATCTGATGTTATATTTTTCCCTTCTATGATGTATAGCGCGCTTTCAGGAAATACAAAATCAGTGCTTACTATGCATGATGTTTCTTTTGAAATTTTCCCTGAATGTTTTACAGCTCGCCAAAGAGCTTGGCACAAAATTATGAATCCAAAGCAATTGTGCGAAAGATCAAATAAGATTATCGCGGTTTCAGAAAGCACGCGTCAAGATGTGGCGCGCATGTATAATATTGATAAAAAAAAGATCAAGACAATTCATTCCGGCATTGACAAGGTTTTTCATCCTATACATGACAGCATTACGCTAAAAAGAATTAAGAATAAATATTCTTTGCCAGAAGGAAAATATATTATACAAGCAGGAACCATTGAGCCGCGCAAGAATCATATTGCTACTGTTGAGGCGTTTTCAAAATGGGCTTTGGATTATACTACTGAAGTTTCTGGATGGAGATTATTGTTTGTCGGGCATAAGGGCTGGAAAACTGGAAAACTAAAACAAGCAATGCGCAGGTCTTTGTTTAGTGATAGAATACATATTATAAACAATGCTTCTCTTATTGACATGCCTGTATTATATTCTTTGTCTCAAATCTCAGTATATCCATCTTTGTATGAAGGATTTGGCTTTCCTCCTTTGGAATCTATGGCTTGCGGAACTCCTGTGATAGCGTCTGGCAATTCTTCTTTAGGAGAGATTGTTGGAGACGCTGGGCTTTTGGTGAATCCTTATAGAATTGATGAGCTAGTGTTCACGATTCGGTCTTTGGCGAATAATGATGCTTTGTCAAAATCATTTAGCGCTCGCGCATTGTCTAGAGTTTCTTTATTTGATTGGGAAAGATGCGCGCAAAATACTTTAAAAGTTATTGAATCTGTATAATTTTCTGATGGTACAAATTTTATTATGAATATAGGAATTGACGCACGTCTTTTTGGCACATATCACCGAGGGATTGGGCGCTACACAGAGCAACTTATTTTAGGATTGTCAAAAATAAAGGATAATAATCAATACACGCTATTTTTGCGCGAGAAAGATTCTCAACAAATTAATCTGGATAAAGGAAAATTTAAGATTGTTGTTGCTGATGCAAAGCATTATTCCATTGAAGAGCAGATGATGATGCCGTGGTTCATCAAGCAATCAAAGGTTGATATTATGCATTTTACTCATTTGAATGTTCCGATTTTTTGTCCTGTTCCTTTTGCAGTTACGATTCATGATTTAATTGTGCATCATTTTCCTGATTCAAGGGCAACTAACCTGCCTAATTGGAAATACAAGCTTAAAGTAATGGCTTATCATATTATACTTAAAAACGCGGTTAAAAAAGCGCGCTCTATTATCGCGGTATCTGAATTTACCAAGCGCGATATTGTTCGGCATTTGGGAACTGATGAGAGAAAAATTAAAGTTTGCTATCCTGGCGTTGAAAAAATGATTCTTGGAACTGAGAAAATGCAGAACACGCCCCAGTTTTCTGAAATGCTTTCTAAAAAGTTTGGCATTAAAAAGCAATATCTTTTATATGCTGGAGCAGCTTATCCGCACAAAAATTTGGAGCGATTGATTGACGCGTACAAGATTATAAGGGCAAAATACAATCGTAATTGGCAATTAGTTCTTGTTGGCAGGGAAGATGAATTTTATAAGCGCTTAAAGCAGTATGTCGCGCACGCGGTGGATGATGAACAAGCGCTGCAGGATATTATTTTTACAAATCATGTTACAGACAAGGATTTGGACGGATTATACCGTGGCGCAAAGCTTTTTGTGTTTCCTTCATTATACGAAGGTTTTGGATTGCCTCCTCTTGAAGCATCCCAACGCGCCACAGCAGTCGCTTGCAGTCAAGCATCTAGCTTGCCTGAAATTATGTCAGACAGCGCGTATTATTTTGATCCAAAGGATGTTGAATCAATGGCTAGGGCTATAAATAAAGCAGCAGGAAACCACTCTATTAATAATGAATTAGCTCTCAGGGGCATTGAGCGAGCTAAGCAGTTTTCTTTGGATAAGATGGCGCAAGAAACATCAAATATATATGAATCTCTTTTCCGAAAGGGGTGATTTATGGTATAATAAAAACAAATAAGTTATCCCCATGCATGTCAAAAAAACAAAAAAGTGATATAAAAAATTCATCATTGCGCCAAAAGAAAAATCCCAAAGACGCGGAACAGGATTTTGTTTTTTCTATTTCCAAAAACGCGGTTACTACAGACGCGTATGGTTCATCTTTAAATGGAAATAAAAACGGCAAAAACGGTGTCAGGAGTCGTTTTGCGAACAAAACGACTCCTGACACCGTTTTTGAAGTAGTAAACAAAGTAGATGAGAAGCTGAATGAAATCGGCGAAGCAGTAATTGAACAAGTGGCAAAAGCAATCAAAGTGCAGAAAAAAGATCATCAAAAATCGCCTTATGTTGTGCGTCTTTTAAAAGACGAGCAAATGCCTTCAATAAATTTGGAACAAGCAGAATATCCGGAAAAACAAGTTCAAGGCGATTCAGGAGAATGGATAAAAGAAGTTGAGCGCTTGCGCAAGAGCGCTTCAAGCGCGTACAAATCAGGAGCAAAAAGCATTTGCATTAATTTACTTGGAAGCAAAAAGCAAAAATCAAGCAATCCAAAAAAGCAGAACATTAATTTAAAGAATTTTCATCATGTTTTCGCGGGATTCACGTTAAGATTTATTCAAGCAATCGCTCGATGGATTTTTGAGTTTGTCTTGTCAATTCCTTTAGGTTTTTTGCTCGCGTTTCAAGTTATTCTCAAGTTGGTTGAATACGCGAATAAATGGGCAATTTCCGGAGGAATGGCAGTTGGAAAAGGCGCCTCATTCGCGATAGAGCAGGCAATTTTTATAATTGTCGCGGTTTTGAAAGGATTAATCGTTATACCTATAAAATTAATTACGATTTTCTTTTTAACAGTATATCGAGTTATAAGCATTATTGGAACTGGGATTTTATTTGTTGGAAACGCGGTATATGAAGGATTGCAGAATTATTTTTCAGTTTTTATCCATCCTCCCAAGCATTTTTATCGAAGAATATTCGTGGTTATTATTATAGGCGGAACAATGATTTTGCCGGTAAAGTTTCTTTATCTCGCGCCTCAGAGCATGCGCGTATTAAAAGGAAAAGTTCTTGGCGCCACAAAAGAGGGATTTGAGTCATTTTCCGGTGTTGAAAATGCCATAGCCCAAGGAGGCATTGAGCAAGCAGATGCTCAGCTCGCAATAGCTAGCCAGAAATTTTCTCAAGCAAAAGAAAATATTGATTCATTGAATATTTTCGTGAAAGGCATTTTAAATGTGTTGCCTCAAGGCCAGGATGGAATTCACGCCATAAGCGCTGGAGAAGATTTGGCAGAATCAGGGCAATTGATTTCTAAAGCATTAGGCCCTTTTATTGGCCAAGGTGAAGATGACATTGATATCGCGCGATTAGTAGCGAATATGAAAAATAGCTTAAGCAATGCTTTGCCTAAAATTGAAAGCGCGCAAAATCATTTAAGCGCGATTGATTCTGGAAATCTTCCTGAAGAATACAGGGAAAAATTCATAAAATCGCGCGCTCTTTTGCCTGATGTCATACTCGCGATAAAAGATTTTAATTCTTTTGCTGATTCTATTCTTATTATCTTAGGCGCTCAAGAACAAAAGCGTTACGCGGTTTTGTTCCAAAATAATAATGAACTCAGGCCTAGCGGAGGATTCATTGGTTCTTTGGCGTTCATTGACGTGCGCAATGGCAAAATAGAAAATATAGAAATCCCAAAAGGCGGGGCTTATGATTTTCAAGGGTATCTTACAGAAAGCATTTTAGCTCCAAAGCCGTTGCAGATTTTGAATGCTCGCTGGGAAATGCAGGATGCGAATTGGTATCCTGATTGGCCTACTTCAGCCGAAAAAGTAGCCTGGTTCATAGAAAAAAGCGGGCACTCTTCCGTGGACGGAGTTATTGCCATGCAAGCCACTACTCTTGTGAAATTGCTTGAGGCGCTTGGGCCTATTGATTTTCCGGAATATGGGGTAATTCTGAATTCGGAAAATGTTATTGATGAAATGCAGAAAGAAGTTGAATTGAATTATGACAAACAAGAAAATCAGCCAAAGAAATATGTTGCTGAATTAGTTCCTAAAGTTTTAGATAGGATTCTTTCCGCGAATGGAGCAGAGCTTATAAAAATTTTATCTTTGGTAAAATCAGAAATACAGGAAAAAAATTTGCTTTTCTATTTTAGGGATTCATCTGTGAATGATCAGTTTATAGCGCGCCTCTGGGAGCCGACCATGCTTTCTTCTGGCATGGATTATCTTTCTGTTGTGCACGCGAATATTGGCGGAGGAAAAACAGATGGTGTGATTAATCAGACATATAATTATACAGTTACTATTTCTGATGAAGGCGAGGCGCTTGTTGATTTGGAAATTATCCGTCGTCATGAGGGAGATCCAAACGATGTGTTTGAAAAAGTGAATAATGTTGATTACGCGCGAGTGTACGCGCCTGAGGGTTCTGAACTTATTTCTTTTGAGGGTGTTAAGCCGCCTCCGCTTGATATGTATGAGGTTGCTGAAAGTTATTTTGCGCGCGATTTTCAGCTTGATCAAATTGAGGGCAAGGTGATTATTGATGAAAAGTCAGGCACGCGCGTTACGCAGGAATTCGGCAAAACCGTGTTTGGAAATTGGCTTCAGGTTGATGCTGGAAATACTTTGTTCGCGCGTGTGAAGTATAAATTGCCGTTTAAGGTTGGGCCTTTTGATATGATGAATCCAGATGTTATGTCAGGTTATTCTCTTATTATTCAAAAGCAGGTAGGAGCGCGCGCTATTGCGTATTCTGTTTCTTTGAAATATCCATCTGATTGGAAGGTTTCTTGGCAAAAGGGGATTGGAGATAGCGAGGTGCGTACTTTAGGGCCTGGGCTAACTGTTTTTGAGGGGGGGCTTACAAAGGATACTGGTTTTGGCGTGGTTTTTGAGAAAAATTGATTGATTTTAACCTAATATTAGCCAAAATTTGATTAAAACCTGTTAATGATAATTGACAGGTCTTTTAATTTATGCTATAATGCTTTCTTATCTTTGAAAACCAATTTCTCGGAACAAATCTGGAGGTATATGCTGTCGGTACCTTTTAGGACCATATTGCGTTTGCGCGGTATGGATTTGCCTTCTAGCTTCAGGGTTTATATTGGGAGGGTAAATTTATATAAACCCTATCCCCACCCTGGCCTCCGGATTTGTTCTGGGAAAATAAAAAGTGTTTTTTACTCTTACAAGGAGGAAATCCCATGCGCGGATTGTCCCGTCGTCGTCGGTATAATACCGGCTGTCCAGTGAGTGGTGTCAGGGGGTGGGATGGAGTGAGTTCGCCGGTTAGTCAGCCGGATGAATCAGCTATCTCCGTTTTGTTGGAGGAGGAGGTGCTCTATGACCTGTCCATCCTCGCGGCCTGTACGCGGGTCGCCTCCTTCCGTCTGAACGCAGACGGAAGCGTGTCCGCCAGATACTAGATTAAATCGGGAAGGAGCACAATTCAAATTTGTGTTCCTTCACCTCTCTTCTCTGAATTTCAAATTTTGGAAGGCAGGGAAGAGAAACAAAGAAACAAAAGCAGTTCACAATTTAGCCAGAAGGAGAATTCTAATGGCTAAGAAAATCGAGGAGTATCGTGCAGAAGTGATGGATCAGTCCGCAGTCGTGTGTGTCGTATGCAAGGCACGGGTGACCGTGGAACGGGCGTACGCTGTGCGCCTAGAGCAGATCAAGGATCTGTTTAAGGGTCCGCATGGCCTGCTCCAGCGTTCTGAAATCCGCGTGAGCAACATCGACCGCCTGCATGGCTGTATATGCGCGGATGATGCTGGCTGGATTCGGAAGCGTGGCGGGGATGTGTTCCCGCTCATGCAGACCATCCAGTTGCTCGCCGAGGCACGCCTGAACGCGGACGAGAAAATCGAACGTTTGGCCAGGGAGGATGCCGAGCGCAAGGCGCGCGAGGCAGAGCTGGCCAAGCGGGAGAGAGAAATCCTCTCACACTTCACTTTCAGTGAAGAAAAGACCGCCGATAAGTCGAATGGCGGCTCGATGCGAGATCATCTGAT
Source organism: Parcubacteria group bacterium CG11_big_fil_rev_8_21_14_0_20_41_14 (assembly GCA_002787075.1). Classification (GTDB taxonomy): domain Bacteria; phylum Patescibacteriota; class Patescibacteriia; order UBA2169; family UBA2169; genus CG1-02-41-12. Next base: position 960 of record PCVT01000161.1, on the reverse strand, counting down.
CAAATCAGGTCTCATCTCACCGGCCAACGGCAACGGCCACGCCTCGCCGGAACAGGCAAAGGAGGCGCTGGCAGCCGCGACAGCCTGAGGCAACACCAAGTGCGGGATCGTCCTCCTCTTCGGGCCCGCACTTCATTAGGCGCTGACTGTCATAATCAATAAGACAGCCAGCGCCTCTCATCCTTGCTCTCAAGTTTGCGCTTGAGCGCGCGTGTATCCGAAAGGAGAAAAATTAGATGCTATAAATAGCGTCTAACTGGGGTTGATACACCTCGCAACAGAACGTATCCATGGCGCTGAGATCGAAACCAAGATCGTCAGCGTCTTTTTTTATTCGCATTGACAG
>PCVT01000161.1:0-592 GCA_002787075.1 Parcubacteria group bacterium CG11_big_fil_rev_8_21_14_0_20_41_14 | reverse complement strand
TTTTTTTATTCGCATTGACAGGCGTGGCGCTCTAGTAGTATCATAACAACAATATGGATAAGCTTATACAACGAATCATATCTCATCTGCCATCCACATCAGGCATGGCATCTTTTGATAAGTGCAAAAAAGTCCTAGCGCATTCACCGATTGATTTTGAAGTATCTCGGCTTGAAGAAAATGGAGAAGTTTTTTATTCCGCGAAGTCAGTTAATTTTGATCGCGGAGTTATAATGACTACCGGCAAAACATTGGACGAACTGAGCCAGAACATCAAAGACGCGATTTTCACGGCATTCGGAGTGCCGGCTAAGTATTGCGATTATAAGGCAATAGCAAGCAATCTGCCTGCCCAAGAATTAAGATTGCAGTATGCAACCTGATATTCCGTCTGATTGCTCACAGAAACGATTTTTAAAAGCGTGCAAAAAAGCGGGTTTGATAATTGATTATTATGGTGGCAAAGGAAGCCATGCGAAAGCGATAGACCCGAAGACGAATCAATTCATCACAGTACAAAATAAATTGCACCGCATCATCATCAAAGAAAAAATTAAAATTTTGAATGCGTGGGGATATATTATTTCATTAT
>PCVT01000085.1 GCA_002787075.1 Parcubacteria group bacterium CG11_big_fil_rev_8_21_14_0_20_41_14 | reverse complement strand
ACTATCATTTATTTTTAAAAATGTCAACCAAACAAAAAACCTCACTACTGGTAGTGAGGTTTTAATAATCCCATCTTAATCTCTATTATGGAAAAATATTTTATTCTTCCTTTTTCTCATCCCCGCCCCTAGCCGCGATAACAGTATTCGCGACATTCTTCGGCACTTCCTGATAATTCAAAAATTCCATGGAATAGGACGCGCGTCCTTGAGTCATAGAGCGCAAGCTAGTAGCATATCCGAACATCTCGCTCAAAGGCACTTCAGCCAATATAACCTTCATATTTCCGCGGTCAATCATTTCCAAAATCTTGGCCCGCTTTGAATTCAAATCCCCAACCACATCACCCATGAATTCTTCAGGAGTCACTGCCTCAACCTTCATAATTGGCTCTAATAGAACTGGATTTGCCTGACGCGCTGCTGATTTGAACGCCATATTACCCGCGATTTTGAAAGCGATTTCAGAAGAGTCAACATCATGGTAAGACCCATCATATAGCGCGGCTTTAACATCAACAACTGGATACCCAGCAACCACGCCGCTATCCAAGGCCTCTTTCACGCCCTTTCCCACAGCTGGAATAAATTCATTTGGAATAGATCCTCCCTTGATTTCATCAACAAACTCAAAACCTTTTCCACTTTCCTGCGGTTCAAGACGAATCCAGCAATGCCCATATTGGCCTCGTCCGCCTGATTGTTTGATGTATCTTCCTTCTGCTTGAGCGATTTTTCTAATGGTCTCGCGATACGCGACTTGGGGCCTTCCTACATTTGCTTCAACTTTAAATTCCCTCTTCATTCGGTCAACAATAATATCAAGATGAAGTTCACCCATTCCTGAAATAATAGTTTGCCCAGTTTCTTCATCCCCTTTAACTCGGAAAGTCGGGTCTTCTTCAGCCAAACGCGAAAGCGCGATTCCCATTTTTTCCTGGTCTGCTTTTGTTTTCGGCTCAATAGCAACGCTGATAACCGGCTCTGGAAATACAATTGATTCAAGTATTACTTCATGATCAGGATCGCAAATAGTGTTGCCAGTTACAGTGTCCTTAAGCCCAATCGCTGCAGCGATTTCTCCGGCATATACTTCTTCAACTTCTTCGCGCGCGTTCGCGTGCATGCGCAGAATCCGTCCAATTCGCTCTTTCTTATCTGTGGAAGTATTAAAAACATAAGACCCAGACTTTAGAGTTCCTGAATACACTCGGAAGAAAATAAGCTTTCCAACGAACGGGTCAATCGCGACCTTGAACGCGAGAGCTGAAAATGGCTCGCTATCAGAAGCTTTTCGTATAATTTCCTTTTCCATGTCTTTAGGATCATGGCCAACAATATCAGGAACATCCAAAGGAGAAGGCAAATACAAGCAAACAGCATCAAGCAATTTCTGCACGCCTTTATTTTTCAAAGCAGATCCACACATAACTGGGAAAAAATCCGCTGTAATAACTGCTTTTCGCATTGCCGCGTTCCATTCTTCCATTGAAACCTCTTCTCCATTCAAATATTTTTCCATTACTACTTCATCATTTTCAGCTATTGCTTCCAAAAGTTTTGAACGATATTCATCTGCTTTTTCTTTCATGTCCGCTGGAATTTCTGTTTCCTCAATTTCTTTACCTAAATCATCTTTATAGATAAATGCTTTCATTTTAAGAAGATCAACAATTCCAACAAAATTTTCTTCTGTTCCAATTGGTAATTGAATAGGATACGCCTTTTTGGTCAAACGCTTATGGATTGAATCAATGTCAGCAAAAAAATCAGCTCCAGTCCTATCTAGCTTGTTTATAAAGCAAATGCGGGGCACTTTGTATTTATCTGCTTGGTGCCACACTGTTTCTGATTGTGATTCAACTCCAGCGACTCCGTCAAACACCGTAACTCCGCCATCTAGCACGCGCAAAGACCGCTCTACTTCCGCGGTAAAATCCACGTGTCCTGGAGTGTCAATTATGTTGATTCTGCAATCCTGCCAAAAGCAGGTTGTGGCTGCTGAAGTGATGGTGATTCCTCGCTCTTGCTCTTGTTCCATCCAGTCCATTGTTGCTTCGCCTTGATGAACTTCTCCGATTTTATGTTTTTTTCCCGTATAAAAAAGAATGCGCTCTGTTACTGTTGTCTTTCCAGCGTCAATGTGAGCGATAATTCCTATATTTCTAATTTTGTCTAGCGAGTAATCTCT
>PCVT01000169.1 GCA_002787075.1 Parcubacteria group bacterium CG11_big_fil_rev_8_21_14_0_20_41_14 | reverse complement strand
TCATTCTTATCAGCCAATAATTGTAATAGCGCGTCTTTAATCTGTTCTTTACTATCATACTCAACCAGAATTCCATTGTTGCTGTTTACAAATTCTTCATTGCCTCCTGCCTTTGTCGCGATTATTGGCTTGCGCGCGCCCATTGCTTCTAATAGGGTATTGCTCATGCCTTCATAAAACGTGTTCAGGATAAATATGTCAGACACAGAATATATTTTGCTTTTTTCTGTTTTGTCTGTCACTTTGCCAAAGAAGCGAACTGTGTTGTTTAATTCAAGCTGTTTTGTTAATTCTTTCAAATCATCCATTTGCGGGCCATCACCCACAATCGCGAATGTGGCTTCAGGGAAGCGCTCTAAAATCTGTGGCATGATTTTAATAATTGCTTTGTATCCTTTCCAAGGAACCAAGCGGCCCATGGTCATAATAATATTTTCTTTCAAATGATTTTCTTTTTTAAAAGTATTGTGGTCAAAATCAACCTGAGGAAGAAAATCAACTGTGTTGTTGATGACTGTTACTTTTTCAACATTAATATCCATGAGTTTGAGCAGTTCCCGTAAAAAATCGCAATCAGTAATGATTTTTTCAGCCCGCTGTAAAATTAAATTTCTGCGGAACATAAAAGCCCTGGTTTTAAAATTATGCTTTTGTTTTTGGAAATCAGTAATATATGATGTGGTCTCTCTATTATTAAAAGCAGTTTCCCAAGCGCTGTCCCCTGTAAATCGTACAATCAGCGGTTTGCGTAAAAGTTTGGAAACAATCGCGGAAGTCAGGCCATGAGTGTAAGTATCAAGCGTGTATATCACATCAGTATCTTTCGCGTATTTCCAAGTCGCAAGAAATGTTTTAAACAGGCGCAGGAATTTGTTTGTAGCAAAAGACACACGCTCCACATGATATGGTCGCTCAATACCATCATCCTCGCCAAATGTAACCACAGTGCAGTGATATCCTTTGTCAGTTAGTTCTTTTGCCAATCGTTCAACAATTTTAGAAGGCCCTCCAATTGCGGGTGGAAACATGCCAGAAGTAAAAACTATATTTGGTTTTTGCATATATTTAGCGTCCTACCGCGCTTAACACAGTTTTGATGGTTTTCAAAATAATACCAATATCAAGCACTAAAGATCGGTTTTTGATATAGTACAAATCATATTGCAGTTTTTTAAGAGAATCCTCTTTGCTCGCGGAATGATATTCTCCGCTGATTTGGTCCCAGCCAGTTAAGCCCGGCTTTACCAGCAAGCGCTCGCGGTAGAACGTAATTTGCTGTTCCAATTGTTCCACAAATTCCGGCCTCTCGGGCCGAGGTCCAACAAAGCTCATTTCACCCTTGAGAATATTGAAAACTTGTGGCAGTTCATCCAAGCGAGAGGCACGTAAAATCCGACCGATTTTTGTCACGCGCTTGTCTTTTTCGCGAGCAATTTGCGGCCCATTTTTCTCCGCGTCATTCACCATAGTTCTGAACTTGACTGCTCTGAATTTTTTTCCGTTTCTTCCGAGCCGTGTCTGCACAAAAAATATAGGAAATCCATTAGAAATCGCAATCAATAATCCCATGAATGGAATAACAATTAGCGACGGAATCAGAAACAGCGCAGACACCAGAATATCAACCGCGCGTTTGCCAGTGTCATAGAAATGTTTTTTCCCTTCACCAAGATTTTCCAGAAACCAGAATTTATCAACAGTATCAAGTGAAATTCTTTTGGTTATGTGTTCATAAAATCTATCCAAAGAAATATACTCCAATCGGTCAGATAGATGTTGATATAAATTATTCACTAAATTTTTTGATGTTTTGCTTTCATTATCAAGCACTACAGTATCAATATGGTGTTTTTTAAGCACTTTTGATAATTGCTCTGGATCCCTGTAATCAGCCACATTGCCGATCGCGTCTGTCGCGTTGTGCGGTAAAATCGCGGCAATCTGGTATCCAAATTGTGGATTATGGTCAAGAATATCAGTTAATTCTTTCACGCTATTGCTATTGCTGATTATAAGAACTTTGCGCTTGGCAGTTTTTGAAATAATTTTATGCGCTGTGTGTCGCCAAATAAGAAGCAGAAGAAAAAAGATAAATCCAGTTAATATCAAAATCGTTTTTGGCGTGACGCGCGCCTGTGGCAGGGCATAGAAAAACGCGATTGCCAAAAGAATATTAATTCCCATCACTCTGATAGTATTCGCGAAAAATTTTAAATTGTTTCTGATGTTTGCCAAAGAATATGAGCCAGCAATATAGAAGGCCGCAATCCATATAATAAACGCGTACGAAAAAACAGGCCAGTGTTCCTGCCATATTTGGCCTGAAATAATATGCTGGCTTCTAATGCTTAAAGCAAGAAAAAGCGATAAATACAGCAAAATCACATCTCCTAAAAATAATATAAATTGCCTTATTTTTTCTGTCATATATTATTCATAATGTACTAGATTTATTGTATTTTGTAAATAAGACGCGTTGATCTGTTTTTGATGTTGGCTATATCGTGTTTGCTGTAATGCTCACAGTGTGTTTATCGCATTGTGGATAACTTTTACAAAAATATTGAAAATGTGGTATAATGATTCTAAGAATAAATTTGTGTAATCACTAGTCGCGTGATTCCACAAATAAACATTCTTAAAATTTTATTTACAATTTATTAACTATGTATTTTATGCATACGAAAATAAAACAAAATATAAGAGTAGTATTGCAAAGCGCGATAGCTACTTTTTTTGTTGCTGTGGTAGTGACTGTGGCTGCGCAAGCCGCGACAACCATTGGCAATAATGTTAGTACCGGAACCATAACCGCGACCGGCGCGTATACTGGTACTACTATTACCGCAACCGGAGTTGTAACATCAGTTGGGCTGACTTCAACAGGAATTGTTGATGTAACAGCCAGCAGTGACACGCCTTTGACAGTGAATGGCGCTACTTCATCAACTACTTTGGCGGTGTACAACTCAAGCACCGGGGATCTGGTAAATGTTATTGATGGCTCTACTGAGGTTTTCACGATTGTTGATGGAGGAAATGTAGGGGTAGGAACTAGCACTCCTACTGGCATTCTTTCCGTAAATGCTCCAGGAACCAGCTCTGCCTTAGTTATTGGTTCCTCTACTGCGACGATTCTTGATGTGAAATCAACCGGTGTAGTGCATGCTAATGATGAGGGAACTAGCTATGTTGATTTGGTATGGGAAGGTGATACTAAAACAAATCTTTTTGTTATTGATGCTTCCTCAGACAGAGTTGGCATAGGATCCAGCACGCCACAGGCGCTATTGTCGGTAGGCGATCCCCAGGCAAACGCCACTTCCAGTATTGATGTTGGATTGCCATGCTTCAAAGTAAAATCATATAAAGGCGATGGCACTCTAATTGATTATTATATGTGGCCTGATGTTGATAATACTTTGGGCGGCTGGGCAACCTCAACCACCAGTTGCTTTTAATTTAACAAGATAGAGTAATACAAAAAGTACTTATGAAAAAAATAACTTTAGCAGTATTTATTTCTCTACTTGTTGCTCCTTTTGGCGTGCAGGCCGCCACTACCGATTTTACCGCGAGCGCGCAGATTACTGTTTCAGGAGTTATTATTGACACAATAACCGGCGCAACTATTGATATGTTCATCGCAGATACATCAACCGCTGAGTCGTGGGATTTTGATTCTGGAACTTTTACGGTTACTAATCCTGGAACTTTCAGCGTTGGATCAAGCGATTCAGCAGCAGCGTCAATAAAGATAACAAATAGCGGTACGCAGGTTTCTTGTACCGGAAACACAACCCCTGGAACAACTACTGCTACGCTTCCAACAACTTCTGGCACATATGTGGTTATCCCTCAATCTAATGCGTGTAGCAGTGGAGGGAGTGTTTCTCCTGGTGGTGGAGGAGGAGGATCAAGCGTGCCTACCACATACCAAAGCTATAACCCAAATACCGGGGATCTGACAACTGATGAAGACACAACTTCAACAACCCAAACACCATCAGCAGATGAGTCAGTTACAACAACTAGCGCGGACGAGAATATCGTCAAAGTGCGCGCAGATGCTTCAAGCGTAGCAACCCAGACCCGAGCACAAGTGGCCCAGTCAGCTGGAAAGTCAATTGATGCAACTCTTGAGACAAAATATGATTCTGACATAGTTGCGCGAGTTGTGGCAAGCCAAACAAGCGTGGCAACCGAAGTGCGGGAAAAAATACTAACTTTTGTCACTTACGGAACCCAGACAACAGAAGCTCTTGGCGCTGGGGAGCGGGGTGGGGTAGTGAATTCATTCAAAGAAGCGTTCGGCAAATTGCCAGAGAGCGAAAGCGACTGGGAAGATGTTGTAAAAATCGCGAATGGCAGATGGCCAAGCCAAATCAATGCAGAGCGCGAAAACACAGCAGAGGATAATTTCAAAGCAATTTACCTGCGCGCGCCAGATAGGGCAAATCCTAATGATGACGCTGCTGTAGTAGTTATGGCTTATGGCCTGCGCTCCCGCAATCGGAATCTTAATAGCGAAAAAGTCGCGATAAAGACATATCAGCATATTTTCAAGCGCGACCCAGTAACTGCGACCGCATGGGACGCGGTTAGGGCAATAGCTTATAGCGGAGCAACAAGATAGAAAAAAGCAAAAACAATTCAAAAATAAGGATGCTGAAATTCAGCATCCTTATTTGTTTTTAAGGTTATTGTCATAATAAGATATTTTATGTACACTATATATATGAATAATCAACATATTGAGAGAATTTTTATCTGGATAATAAAAGCATGTTTTTGTTTAATGATGTTTGCGCCGCTCCTGCTTTGCGCGAATTATTTTTTTCCAGCGATTTTCCCTAAAGCAATATATATTAGGATATTAATTGAAATTTCTCTCGCGGCATATATTCCTTTGGCAGTTTTATCGCCTCAATTTCGGCCAAAATATAATTTGATTTACGCCTCTATTACCATTTTCGCGGTTATTGTCCTTTTTACTTCCATTATTGGAGAAAATTTTAGTTATAGCTTTTGGGGAAATTATGAGCGAATGGATGGAGTATTCAGCTGGATGCATTATTGGGCCGCGATTGTAGTTGCCTCAAGCGTGATTAAAGAAAAAAAACAATGGCTTGCTTTATTGAGTTTTTCAGTATTTGCCGCTGTTCTTATGTCTTTATATGGGTTTCTTCAGCGCGCTGGAATAGATCATTTCGGACCTTGGGCTATTTATGAAACAAACCTTGGTCGCATTACAGGCACTATTGGAAATCCAGCGTTTCTAGCTGTATATCTTTTGTTTAATATTGTGTTCGCGCTTTTGATTGCTATTGAGAGCACAATCAAAAGATGGTGGCGATTCGCGGTCTGCATAGCAATTATCCCTGTGTTTATGGCGTATATTATGAGCGGAGTGCGAGGCGCGTTTATTGGGTTCGTGGCTGGAGTAATTGTATTCTTTTTAGGGAATTTGTTTTGGAATAAAAATAAAAAAATCAAACGATTTGTTAGTCAAGGATTTTTTGGATTTGTGGCAGTGCTTGCTATTTTATATGGATTAATAGGACACAATCAATGGGTTACGGATAATTTTAGAAGATTTTTTAATATGCCTTTTTCTGATTCAACTGTTCAGACACGGCTTATTTCTTGGCGAGGAGCTCTTATCGGGTTTAAAGAAAATTTTCTATTTGGCGTTGGGCCTCAGAAATTTGATATTGTATTTAACGAGCATTTTGATCCTAATTTTTATATTCTTGTTGGAGATGAAACCTGGTGGGATAGGGCTCATAATATGGTGCTGGAAGTAGCCACAACTATGGGTATTTTTGGTTTACTATCTTATCTTGGCGTTGGCTTGGCTCTTATTTACAGCTTATATCAAATTGGAAAAATTAATTCAGAAAGGCGCGTTGAGGTTTTGATATTGTTTGCTTTTTTGATAGGATATTTTATTCAGAATTTATTTGTTTTTGACACTATTAGCTCTTATATTATGCTAGTGGTTTTGGTTGCATATATTTCTGCTCAAACAATAGAAGAACAAGCAGGTTTTTATGCTATTAAACGTATATTCAGAGGAATTTTATCTCAATTTCGCGAGATTTTGCCTAGTATTTCGCCCAAAAGCTGGTACATAGCTGGGTTAGCAGGTTTAGTTGTTCTAGTACCTGTATCTTATGTTGGAAATATAAAACTTATCGCGCACAATAAGCTTTTGCTTATGAATTTGGCATATGCCAATGTACAGCCATATTCCAAAACCATGAATAGCTACAAAGAAATTTTTGAACTTTCAAATTTTGACAATCGTGAAGTAGGAATTAAAATTTCTCAATACATGGGCCAGCGCGCTTTAAGCGGAGAACTTAGATTAAATGAAGTGCAATCTGGATATTTATTTGTTATAGATGCATTAGACCAAGTTGTTGAGCAAAATCCGAAAGATGTGCGTCTTCTTGTATCATATGGAAATACTTTGAATGTGTATGGCGAAATCCTTAGGCAGAATAATCAAAAATCATCATTACAGATTTTGCGCAAAGCAGAAAGCATTTTGCGAGAGGCTGCCTCTCTTGGAAAAGCGCGCCAGCAAGTATTTCATTCTCTTGCGAATACTTACTTAATCATGGGTGATAAAGAAAAAGGAATAAATACATTAGTTCAAACCGCGAAATTGCTCCCAGATACTCCAAAAACATATTGGCTTTTGGCGTTCGCGTATATTCAAGATGGACAAAATGAACTTGGCATTAAAGCGGCAGACAATGCTTTGAAAAACAATTATCGTTTTTCAAGCGAGAAAGAAGCTCAGCCAGTAGCTTCGGTGCTTGCTGAAATTGGCGACTATGAACGGCTTTTGATCCTTTACGAACAAGTCGCGAAAAATATAAACACAGGAACTTCCCAAGCAAAAGTCGCGGCAACTCTCGCGCAAATGGGGCGAAAAGAGGAAGCAATAGAAGCAGCGCGCAAAGTAGTTGAGCTAGATCCAAATCTTAAAGATCAGGTTGATGAATTTATCCTTCAAGTAGAGAGCGGAGAAAAAACAGATTTTTTAGGCAATTAAAAGCAATAAACAATACGTTATGAAAAAAAGATTTTTTATTATCCTTGGGGTTATTATTCTTCTTTTTGGCCTTGGTTATATCTCATATTTGTATTGGCCAAAAGAGGACATAGTGGTTGATCCGAATATTTCCGAAGAATATAAGCAGACGCTAAAAGATGAGCTTGTGTCATATCAAGATGAGCTAGCCCAGAATCCGGGTAATTCAGATTTATTCATTAAAATCGGAAAACTAGAGCACAAGCTTGGACAATTAAGTTCTGCTGAGCGAAATTTAAAGCAAGCAATTAAAATAGAAAATCCAGAAAATTTGTATTTAGCTTATTTCTATCTTGGAGAGCTGTATGAAGATATGGGCAAATATGATGAAGCAGATGATATGTTAAGAATATCAACGCAGATTAATCCAAATACTCATGTTGGTTTTTTGGCTTTGATTGATTTGTATAAAAAGCATTATCCAGGAAAAGCAGATGAGTTGGATAATATTTATCGCGCTGCTAGTGATTTTACTAAAAGCCCGGAAGTTTGGGCTTCGTACGCGCGATTTTTAGAGGATCGGAGAGAATATCGGGACGCGTGGATTTATTGGGGCGAGGTTTTGAATGCTGAGCCAGATAATGCGCAAGCAAAAGAGGCAGTTGTGCGTCTTAAAGAAATTTTAGGGATTGCTAATTAATATTGATAAAATGTCTGGGGGTGTACTTTTTTTCGCTCCGAAGGGTCGCAAGCTCCATCATTCTTGCTCAAAAAGCGCACACCCCCAGAAATTTTAAATGTTATCAATGAAAAATCAAATAAAAACAATTTTAACATCTATTATCGTGATACTGCTTCCGACAGTTGTTTTTTCCGCGATCACGGTTCCAAATGACAAGCATTATAAAGAACAGGAAGAGTATTTTTCTCAGATTAATCTGCAAGAAGCATGGAACATAACAACTGGAAGCAAAGATGTTGTAATCGCGGTAATTGACAGTGGCGTTGATATAGATCATCCAGACATTATGCAGAACATGTGGTTTAATAAGGGCGAAAAGGCGCTTAATGGAATTGATGATGACAATAATGGATATGTTGATGATTTGAATGGATGGGATTTTTTGATTGACTCATCTGATCCGCATCCTAAATTTGATCCTGGATTTGATTTTGTAGCCATAAACCATGGCACAATTGTTTCTGGAGTGGCTGCTTCAGTAACGAATAATGGAATTGGCTTATCAGGCGTGTGCTGGAATTGCAAGATTATGGCATTAAGGGCTATTGAGGTTGATGGAACTGGCACTACTGATACCATTGCCAAAGCAATTGATTACGCAATCACGAATGGCGCTGACATTATCAACATGAGTTTTGTTGGAAACCAGACAGATAAAATTTTATCAACCGCGGTAAAGCGGGCGCATGACGCTGGCGTGGTGCTAGTCGCGGCAGTTGGAAATGACGCGCATGAATATATGATTTCTGGAGGGGATTTGGATATTAATCCTTCCTATCCTGTATGCTCTGATGGAGATAATAATGATGTGATTGGCGTTGGCTCAGTTGATAAGGGCAATACAAGATCAGAATTTTCAAATTTTGGATTTTCTTGCATTGACATAAATACTCCGGGAAACGGAGTTGCGGCGCCTCAAGTGTATGACACAAAACAAGGCGAAGATTATGAAGGCCAGTATCGCGCTGGATGGAGGGGAACTTCTGTGGCCACTCCTATTGTGGCAGGCGTGGCCGGGCTTATGAAATCAGTAAATCCGAAATTAACTAATGATCAGATTGTGTCCATTGTCCGTGAGACAGGCACGAATATTGATTATGAAAATCCATTTTATGAAGGACAGCTTGGCGCTGGGCTTTTGGACGCGAAAAAGGCAGTTGATTTGGCAAAGCAAACAGCTGGGATTGGACAGGGCGTGCGGTCTGGGTCTGTTTTATCGGCTTCTGGTTCAAGAAATATACTTATCGCGCCTGTCTCTGGCAGAAATGTAGATGCTTTAATTACTGATAAAACCGGATCTGTGTCCACGCAGTTTCTTGTATTTCCGGAATTTTTCAAAGGCGGAGCTGAACTTGTTTCCAGCGATGTTGATGGAGATGGCCAGTTAGAGATTATAAGCGGAGCAGGATCTGGTGGCGGGCCTCAAGTAAGAATATTTAATCAATTAGGCGAAGTTGAGTCGCAATTTTTCGCGTATAATTCTTCTTTCAGGGGAGGCGTTCATGTGGCTTCTGCTGATTTTGATAAAGACGGAGTTGATGAAATTGTTGCCTCAGCTGGAGCAGGATTATCAAGCGAAGTGAGGATTTTTGATAATCAAGGCAATATTAAATGGTTTTTTAATGTGAGCGCTAATGGATTAAAAGGTGGCATCACAGTTAGCGCCTCTGACATAGACAAAGACGGAGAAGTTGAAATTATTACTGGAACCGGTGGCGGATCTTTGCCTTTAGTTCAAGTTTTTGATAAATTAGGAAATAAAGAAGTGTCTTTTCTCGCGTATCCAGAATTTTTCCGCGGAGGCGTGAATGTGGCTGTTGGCGATATTGACGCGGATGGAGAAATTGAGATAGTTACTGTCGCAGGAAATGGCGGGGGTCCGCAAGTTAGGGTGTTTAACAATAAAGGCGAAGTTGAGTCACAGTTTTTCGCGTTTGAGAAAACGTTTCGCGGTGGCGCGAATATAGCGGTTGGAAATGTTGATTCTGATTCTGATATTGAGATTATTATTGGAAGCGGAAAAGGGCGCGCTTCTGAAGTTCGGGTA
>PCVT01000106.1 GCA_002787075.1 Parcubacteria group bacterium CG11_big_fil_rev_8_21_14_0_20_41_14 | reverse complement strand
GTGGAAGGAAATTCCGGATTTAACATATGTTGTGATAGGGAATGGGGAAGAAGCGTCTCATCTGCGTGCGATTGCGAAGAATAATCCGAACATTATATTCGTTGGCGCAATTTCGGATGAAGAAAAATACAGCTGGCTAAGCGCCTGCGATTGTTTTATACTAACCCCAAAGAATGATCCAGATGATTTTGAAGGATATGGAATTGTTTATAAAGAAGCGCAAGCGTTTGGAAAGCCAGTCATCGGATCGCGCACTGGTGGCGTGCCAGAAGCAATTAGTGATAATGGGGTTTTGATTGAGCCGGATGATATCAATGAAATTGCAAATGCTGTTATTAAGCAGATAAAATGCCAATAAAAATTTCAATAATAATTCCTTTATATAACCAGCATAAAAAATTGTTGGAATGTTTGGAATCTATAAAAAATCAGAACCACCCCCTTACCCCCTTCCCTCGGAATACTCGGGACAGGCTCTTAGTAAAGGAGGGGAAAGAATGCGGAGTTGAAGTGATTGTCGTAAATGACGGCTCAACTGATATTACTTCTTCAGAATTGGATGACGAATTGCTAAATGGCCCACGAAACGGTCGGCGACCCTTAATAGGGGTCGCCGACCGTTTAGTGCGCGGCCGTGTGATTCATCAGGAAAATCAAGGCGCGCCAAGCGCGCGCAATCGTGGATTCAAAGAATCAACAGGAGAATATGTCATTTTCTGTGACGCGGATGTTGTTATGCGCGAAGATATGCTTGAGAAGATGAATCGTGTTTTAGATGAAAATCCAAACGCGTCATACGCGTATTCATCATTCAAATTCGGATGGAAAAAATTCAAGCTTTGGGAGTTCAGCGCGAATCGCCTAAAGCAAATGCCCTACATCCACACTACATCATTAATTCGGCGAGAGCATTTCCCAGGATTTGATCCTAGTCTTAAAAGGTTGCAGGATTGGGATTTGTGGCTTACTATGCTGTTGAACGGATATGAAGGCAAGTGGATTAATGAAATATTATTTACAGTAAAATCAGGAGGTACAATCAGCAAATGGCTGCCGTCATTTTTTTCTGGATTTGACGCGAAATATAAAGACGCGGTAAGAATAATAAAACAGAAACATAATTTATGAAGTTATCAATTATTATCGTAAGCTGGAAATCAAAGAATCTGCTTAAGAAATCTCTTGAGTCGATTTTTAGGTTTGCGCCGGATTTTGCGTTTGAGGTGATAGTGGTTGATAACGCGTCCGCGGATGGCACTGATCAAATGTTGCGTGAAATGACGAGATCCTTCGCTTCCCATGAACCACTCGGAATACCTAGGGTTCATGGTTCGCTCAGGATGACGATTAACCGCGAAAATTTTGGTTTCGCCAAAGCAAACAATCAGGGAATCGCGCAAGCAAAAGGGGAGTATGTTTTGCTTTTGAATCCTGACACGGAATTTATTGAAGACGCGCTGTCCGCATGCGTCGCTAAAATGGGGTCAGACAAAACAATCGGAGTGCTTGGATGTCAGTTATTAAATTCAGATAAAACAATCCAGCCATCAGTTCGCGCTTTTCCGCGCGTGCGGGATATTATAGTGATACTTTTAAAACTACACAAATTGTTCCCGTCTTTATTAAATAAATATCTTGCGAAAGATTTTGATTATATGGAATCCAACCCTCACTCTAACCCTCTCCCTTTCAGGGAGAGGGGACTTTATGAAGTTGATCAAGTCATGGGCGCGTTCTTTTTGGTGCGCAGAAAAGTATTTGATCAGATAGGCCTTTTGGATGAAAAATTTTTTATTTGGTTTGAAGAAGTTGACTTTTGTCGGAGAGCAAAACAGGCAGGATGGAATGTCGCATATTATCCTGGCGCGCGAATTATTCATCATGGAGGCCAATCATTCGTCAAAGCAGATACTTGGCGCAAGCAAAAATGGTTTTTCAAAAGCGCTTTGCTCTATTTTATGAAATAGTTAGCAGATTTTTTGCGGCAAAATTAACAATTTGCCTAAATTTCTCAGATGTGTATCATAACAGCATGGGAAGCAATCAAAAAATATTTATTAGCGCGTTGTTGGCAATTCTAGCATCAGAAGTGTTATCATTTATCGCCTATGCAAATCCAGGCACAAGCCCTTGGATTTTTGGTTTAGTGGCAATCGCGATTATTATTATCACAGTGTATCGCTTGGAATGGGGCGTGTTTATAGGGATCGCGGAATTGATTGTGGGGTCATTAGGCAAGATGTTTGTGCTTGAGCCAGATGGATCAAACATATCAATCCGAATGGCAATTTGGATAATTGTTATGCTGGTTTGGTTAGCGCAAGCGCTATCAAATCGGGAAATATCTTTCTTGCGATCAAAACTTAAATATCCGGTTTTCTTGCTGTGGATAACTATTATCTGGGCAATTGTGTTCGGATTAATCCGTGGAAATTCGCTTGGAGCGATATTTTCGGACGTAAATAATTATTTTTATTTTGCTTTGATATTTCCAGTGTATGGAGTGTTGCGGTCAAGAAGAGTGGTTGAACGGCTCCATTATGTCTTTTCCGCGGCAGTTATATTTCTTTCACTAAAAACAATCGCGTTGTTCTATATCTTCAGTCATGAATTTTTTAATCTGCAGGACACTTTGTATTCTTGGTTGCGCGCGACCCGGCTCGCTGAAATCACAAATATAGATCCGAACGTTCTGCTCTCCCGCGTGTTCATGCAGTCCCATATTTGGATTTTATTTTTACTGTTTTTATATTTGGCAATATCCCTAAAAAATATTATACCGTTTATTTATAAATCAAGCGTGTATAATCATTCAGCAGAAGACGAAGAAGAAAAAATAAATCCGGTTGAATACCGTGATGCGCGCATGTCAAGAAACACAACTCTGATCCGTGTGGGAGTGATTTTGTCTTTACTTATTTTGCCATTGTCCGCCATTATTATGAGTTTTTCAAGAAGCTTTTGGCTTGCTGGAATAATCGCGTTTGTATTATTGTTTTCTATCTATTTTGTCCGGCGATTGCGCAAAAGACGAGTTAATAAGTTTTTCGTGTTTGTTGGTTTTTCATGCCTTATGATATTAGCAAGCATAGGATTGACTCTAGGAGTTGCGTCGTTCCCGATTGGCAAAGGCGCTACAAGCGCTGATTTGCTCCGCCAGCGAGCGAGCAAATTCACAGGCGAGGCAGCGGTGTCATCCAGATATGCGCAGATGATTCCTTTGCTTGGCGCTATTGCCAAGCATCCTGTGGTTGGCTCTGGATTCGGAACTAGCGTGACCTATACATCCCAAGATCCGCGCGTACTGGAAAAATATCCTGATGGAAAATATTCTACAACTTCGTTTGAACTTGGGTGGCTGGAAATTTGGCTTAAGCTTGGCCTTATTGGCGTATTGGCATATTTGTATTTGCTCTATAGAATTTGCAGAATTGGATATGATAGCATCAAGCGCATCCCTTCCGGCAAAATCAAAAAATACGCTTTAGCTGGATTGTGCGTTGGTTTGATCGCGGTAGCTCTGGCGCACGGCGTAAGCCCGTATCTGAACCATCCTTTGGGTATAGGGATTGTAATTGTGTGCATTAGTTTGGTAGAACGGAAGTATTTTAAACGGAGTCCGTATTTGTAGGTTGGCAAAAATAATATAAATAAGCTCAGCGCGAACAACAACGCGTTGGGCTGTTTTTTTTATAAAAATCGTGTAGTATGGATATATGCATCCAAAAGTCCAAATCCAAATTGTCACCTGGAATTCAAGCAAGCATCTTGAGCGGCTTTTTACTGGAATTGAAAAACAGGAAGGAGTAGATTTTGAAGTGGTAATTATTGATAACGCGTCAGAAGATGGAACTAAAGACGAGATCCTTCGACTCCGCTCGCGCGCCTTTGGCGCGCTCGCTTCGCTCAGAGCCTGCCCCGAGTATTCCGAGGGGATGACGATTAACCGCGAGAACAGGGGATTTGCAGCAGGCCATAATCAAGGGTTTGAAATGTGCAAAGCTCCTTATGTTCTTATCTTAAATCCTGATACAGAATTACAGGAGAATTTCTTGCGTGAAACAGTGGATATGATAGAGTCAGAGAGCTCAATTGCTTCTGTTGGCGGGGTGCTATATCAGCAGTTGCCAGAACCCCCCCTTAATCCCCCCCTGAATACAGGGGGGGAAATATATAGATATGGCGTAATAGATAGTTTAGGCCTGAAAATGCGCATAAACGGGCAAATAGTGGATATTGGGCAAAACTGCCCTCAAAACGCAAATTTGAGCCCTAAAACAGATGTTTTTGGCATAACCGGAGCTTGCGTTCTATATCGTCTTTCTGCGCTAAAAAGCGTAAAAGATCAAAATGGAATATTTGACGAAAGATTTCATTCATATAAAGAAGACGCTGACTTGGCCTGGCGATTGCATAACGCAGGATTCAAAGCAAAGATAGCTACTAAAGCAATTGCATACCATGGGCGTCAGATTAAAGAAGGAGATCGCAGGAATAAATCTGATCGCATCAAATTTTTATCAATCCGCAACCATCTTTTAATGCTTAAAAAAAATCTTGATTGGCGCGATTGGTGGCGCGTGCCGTTTATCATCGCGTATGAGTTGTTAAAATTTATTTATATCGCGATTTTTGAAACACAAAATTCGAAAGCATATAAAATTTTATGGACCTCTCAATCATCATCGTAAACTACAATACCAAAGATTTCCTTTTGCCGTGCGTAAAAGGTATTGTTGAAAATACTCCAGCTCCGGACAAGGGCGGTATTGAATATGAAATCATTATTGTTGACAACGCGTCAACTGATGGAAGCGCGGAATATATCAAGCAAAAACTCATGCCGCGGTTTGATCAGGTTCGCTTAATAGAAGCAGGCGCGAACATAGGATTTTCAGCTGGCAATAATCTTGGCATCAAATCCAGCAAAGGCAAATACGCGCTTATCATCAATTCTGATATTTTAATTTGGGACAATGCTCTGGCGCGCATGGTTAGCTTTATGGATTCGCATCCAAAAGCAGGCATAGCAGGTCCGCGACTATTGCATCCTGATTTTTCTTTGCAATATTTTTGCTACCAATTTCCAGACCCTTTGGTTTTACTATATCGCCGAACGCCTTTAGCGCGCCTAAAATTCGCAAAGCGCGCGATCAGTAAATACTTAATGCAAGATTGGGACCATAAAGACAATCGCGTTGTTGACTGGGTGCAGGGCTCTTGCATGATAGTCCGCAAAAGCGCGATTGATCAGGTAGGCCTAATGGATGAGCAATATTTCATGTTCATGGAAGACACTGACTTTTGCCGCAGGTTCTGGCAAAAGGGGTGGGAAGTATGGTATATTGCAGATGTAGAGATTGTGCATTATCACGCTCGTTCTAGCGCTGATAAATTCCATAAAACAATATTTAATAAATTATCTTGGATACATGTCTTTTCCGCGATTAAGTATTTTAAAAAGTGGGGATTGGCTCAATAAGCTTAATATTTATGCCATTATCCCTAAAAAAAACCACATTGCCTGGGCAACTGGATTGGTCGCGCTTTTTTTGCTTTATTTTTATGGGTATCAAGTAGTCAACGCGTATAGGATTGCGCGCAATGTAGAATCCATGATTCCAGGACTTAAGCAAGCAGTGCTAGATAAAAATTGGGAAAACACTGATAAAATTTTGCGTACCATTGATTCAAACGCCACAGAGATTGAATATTCAATTAATCGATTATATCCTTTTACATTATTGCCTGGAATTTCCTCTGAAGCAAACGCGGCTCAAGATATTATAACAGCAAGCAGAATTTCAATTGCCTCTGGAATTCAAACAGTTAATTGGATAAAAGACGTTCCAGTTATAAACGAAATTTCATTTGATTCATTCAGTGAATTAACTGAAGCGCAAAAGCGCGAACTACTCAAAGCATTGTCTGAATCAGGATCTCTTTGGGAGAAAGTAAACAATCAAACCATCTTGTCTTTACAATTTTTGAGCCAAGCCCAGCAAGAAACTAAAATTCCGCTCATCAATTCCCAAATCAACCGTGTAGGATCAAAACTCACGCAAGCTCAGGAATTATTCGCCCAAGTTCAACCTTGGATAGCAATCGCGCCAAGCGTTTTAGGATATCCTAATCAAAAAACCTATCTTTTGCTTTTGCAGAACAACACAGAACTTCGGCCTACTGGCGGATTTATCGGCACATATGGCATTCTAAAAATCCGCAACGCGCAAGTGGTTTCTTTTACCACGGATAATGTGTACAATCTCGACGAGCCAGCCAAAGCATACAACACAAAAGTTCCACCCGCGCACATGCAAAAATATATCAAGCAAGCGCAATGGTTTTTTAGGGATTCAAACTGGGATCCGGATTTTCCTTCATCAGCCCAAAACGCGATTCAATTCTACAAAGACGAGCGCGGAACGGAAAAGCATTTTGATGGGGTAATTGCTTTAACACCAACTGTTGTTGAAAATTTAATGCAGGTCTTAGGGCCAGTATATGTTGATGACAAAATATTTACTTCTGATAATCTGATTGATACTCTGGCATATCATGTTGAAAAAGGATTCCAAGAAGAGGGGATTACTATTTATAATCGCAAACAAATAATTGATGATGTTGCCCAGCAGTTGAAGGAAAAATTATTTACCTTATCCGTGGATCAGATGCGCGCTTTGGCGCCAATCGCGTTTGAGTCAATTGACCAAAGGCAAATGATGTTCTGGTTTGAGGATGCCAATGTACAGCGTATTGTCCAAAATTTAAATTGGGACGGCAGGATTATTTCGTACCAAGGTGATTATCTGCAGATTGTGGACGCTAATCTTGGGTCATTAAAATCTGATCCAGCAATAAAGCGCACTATTGATTATACTTTGAAAGTCGCGGATAATGGCGATTTGCAAGCAACTGCATCAATCACATATGAGCACACTGCTGATTTTGATTGGAAAACAACTAGATATCGCACTTACGCGCGCGTGTACGTGCCCCAGGGCTCGCGGTTTGTGAAAGCCCAAGGCAATGAAGAGGAAATCGCGATTGGGAATGAGCATGGAAAAACCGTGTTTGGCACATTCATTTCCATTGAGCCGCTTGATACAGAGACCTTGTCTTTCACATATATTTTGCCAAAGGATTTGAAATCGCGTATTCTGGCAGATGGTTATTCTTTGTATGTCCAAAAGCAATCAGGAACTATCGCGCATGATTTGAATTTAGATATTACATTGCCGTATAAAGTTGATTTTGTTTATCCTGATGATGTGTTAGATAAAAAATCCAGCACCCAAGTTGCTGGAGAATGGGATCTTTCTGTTGACAGGGAAATCATAATAAAACAAAAATAATTTAAGCAAGCATTGGTTCAATTCCAACGCGCACTTCAACATTACTGACGCGGTGTTTTATTGTTTCAATTTCTTCATCCTGATCATTAATTCGTCCGCCAAGCGCTACTTTTTCTGTTAGAAATGTATCTAATTTTTTAGATAACCCATCGCTACTGGAAAGTATTTTTTCCGTATTCTCCTTATCTTTTTTTATTACAAGTTCGAAATATTCGCTCATTTCTTTACTAGTAGCAACCGTATCTTTAACAAATTTCATGAATTCCTGAAAATCAAATTCTAGTTCTTTAAATTCACGTTTTGTGACTGGATTGTCTAAATAATTATTTTCCATAAGCTATATGATTATAGCATGTTTTTAATACAAGAACAACATTTTTATCCACATTTTGCATGGTTGCTTGGGCAGTGATACAATGAGTGAGCTTACAATTAACCAATAAAAAGAGGTCCGCCTTCTAAAACAAAGGAGAGAATTAGAAGGCGGTTTTATTTTGTCTTGACGCAAGCAGGTCTTTGCTTTAAGATGAGTAGACGAAAGAAAGACAAAATGTTTTGAGTTTTGGATTTTCTTTGTCATTTAATATTTGGATTTTGAATTTTTCCCCCTATGTTTATAAAAAAAATCGGAATTGACCTTGGAACTGCCAATACTTTGGTGCATGTTCCAGGAAAAGGAATTGTGATAAATGAACCGTCAGTTGTGGCGGTTTCTTTGAATGACCGAGAAATTCTGGCAGTTGGGGATGAGGCAAAAGAGATGCTTGGCAGAACCCCGGACACGATTGTGGCATCACGCCCTTTGCGCGAAGGCGTTATCGCGGATTACAAAACAACTGAGGCAATGCTGAAATATTTCATTAACAAAGCAATCGGCAATGTTAGGTTTTTCAGGCCAGAAGTTATGGTAGCGGTTCCAGCTGGAATTACTTCAACTGAAAGAAGGGCAGTAATTGACGCCACAATCGCTGGAGGCGCGAAAGCAGCTTATATTATCAAAGAACCGATTGCCGCGGCTATTGGCGCGAATATTCCAATCGGAAGCGCGAGCGGGCATATGATTATTGATTTAGGCGGAGGCACAAGCGAAATGGCAGTTATTTCTTTGGGCGGAATTGTGGCAAATACATCAGTGCGAATTGGAGGAAACAGATTTGATAGCGCGATTTTAGAGCATGTGCGCAGGAAATATAATCTAGCCATAGGCGAGCGCACTTCAGAGGAAATTAAAATCAGCATTGGTTCTGCTTTATATCTTCAGAAAAAAATGACCATGGAAGTGCGCGGTAGAGACATGATATCTGGCCTTCCTAGAACCGTGACTGTGGGTTCTGATGATGTTACAGAAGCGATTCAAGCTGAGTTAGAAGGAATTATTTCCGCGGTTAAATTAGTTTTACAAAACACTCCTCCTGAACTTTCAGCTGATGTAATTGATAAGGGAATTGTTCTCTCCGGTGGATCATCTTTATTGCGGAATATGGATCGCTTGATCGCGCAAGCAACTGGCGTGCCTGCTTACACTGCTGATGAAGCGCTCTTGTGCGTTGCCAAAGGAACTGGCGTTGCTTTGGAAAATCTTGAAAGTTATAAGCGAAGCATTTTAGCTACGAGTTAAAAGATAATAAAAAGGTACCTGACACTTTTCCTCCAGTGTCTGGTACCTTTTTAATTTGACACAACAAAAAGAAAACCCAACCGATTTTTTGGTTGGGCTTTTTGGGATGGGTTGAAGCAAGATGCTACCTCAATGTGATTTCAAATCTTGTTGATCCTTGGCTGAACGATATTTCGTCCACACCATCAAGGTCAATAATTGGTATCCGCACCATGAAAAATATTGGCGCATCACCGTTCATGGAGTTGTGTGATGTTGTGGATAATTCCTTGACATATTTTTTAGGGAAGATTATACTCTGAATAAGTATGAAACCTACTCAAATCAATAGCATTATGTTGGTCCTACTCCTTAGCCAGACGGCTAGGTAGGATTTTGAGTTGATTGAATACGTTCATTCTCAAGACAACCCTAGCCAAAATATGGCTTGGGCATTTTTTATTTATAGATCTTTAATAATAGTTTCTTTCATCCATTTTTTCTTTCAAGAAAGGCGGTGGAGAGATGCAAGATAAATTTACAGTGTTGCTCTATGATGATGAGCAGATTCTTCGGCTTCTGCAGCTACATGGAACCATAGGAGCTACAGAAGATTGCTCAAATGGCAGGGTGTGCTTCAATGTGTCAGGCGTGGTTTCATGGGGACAAGCAGACGAGATTTTTGATATTGTTTTTGGCAATACATTGAGATATTGCCCACAGCCTCTGATTACTATCGCAGCAGTCAAGTAGTCAAAGCCAATAAAGGTGCCAGTAATCGTTAAAATATAAAAACGACTCCTGACACCTTTTCTTTGTAACCACTCACTACCCTGTGAATTCCTTTTT
>PCVT01000119.1 GCA_002787075.1 Parcubacteria group bacterium CG11_big_fil_rev_8_21_14_0_20_41_14 | reverse complement strand
GTCATAATGATAATCGTTAGTTTAATTATGATTATCATTATACCCGCGTCAGCTCAAATTTTCCAGATTAGTCCAGCAATATTCTGTATGACCCGTCCTATTCCTGCAATACATACGAAGAGGCACAGGAGGAGTGGGAGCGCAAACTCTACGCGTCAATTGACGCGATGGAAGAAGAAGTAGAGGTTATAACTGGTCGTGTCGTGCGAGTAAGTGACACGACCAGTCAGGAGACTTCTGGAAGTTTTGTTAGTGGCGCAAAGCGCCACTATACTTATGAAACAAAGAGCGGGAAGAAATTCCTGCTCAACACAGGGGAGGTTGTTAGTATATCCTGTGTGGATGATGCAATTCTATTCACCACACACGGTGACTCTGTCACTGTGGTGTGGAAAACAAAGGGAGGCCACAGGTGGAAAGGATCCTCCTTTATTAACCATGACATTAACATGTCATGGGAACAAAAGTGGTAGTTGGATTTGCAAGGTGGCCTTTTGTGGAGTATAATCTCTCTGCAATCGGCCACCTCTTTTTTTATCCAACATTCATCACTGAATTATTTTTTCTTTTGATTTTTCATCCGTATCATGCTCAATATAGCCAATGCTCTCTAAAATGTGGCGCAAGAATATATGCACATCTTTGGTATTATCCATATATTTGAATTTGTTCTTTGAAGATTTTGTCTTTTAACAGCGGATGAACAGAATTATATGTGAGTAAATCAACTTTTTTGCTTAAAACATCTTCCAGTTGGTGTTTTAGTCCGATCAATCCAAGAAAAGTCATTTTGTCTGGCGGCTCTACCAGTATGTCGACATCGCTTCCTTTTTTGTCTTCACCTCGTACAACCGAACCAAAAATAGCAGACCGTTTTACACCCTCTTTCTTGAGTATTGGCATAGCTTTTTCCTTGATTTCTTCTATTGTTTTAGTCATATTTTTTTTATGCAAGCTGTGATGCAGTTATTGTATCACATTTTTTGAGTAAAACAAATCTAAATTATTGAAATAATTCCCAGGCTTGCCAAAGTCACAATCACGCCAGCAATCGCGACTCCTAAAGCAATCAAACCTAAGGCGCGCCAGAATGGGATGCCAAGAAGATACGCAGCCACAGTTCCGGTCCAGGCGCCAGTAATTGGAAGTGGAGTGGCGACAAAAAGCACTAACGCGATATAGCCGTAAATTTTGTATTGACCTTGAATTTTTCTGCGAGTTCGCTTGAACAGCCAATCAAAAAATTTTCTAAAAAATTCAGAATGCTTAATCAAGAATTTTGAGATTACTTCTAAAAATAAAAGCCAAAAAACAACTGGAATCAAATTTCCAATTACAGATAAAACATAGGCCTGGCCTATTGTGAGGTCTAGTTTTGCCAATGCGAACGGAATAGCTAGGCGCAATTCGCCGACTGGGGTCGCGGCTAGCGTAATTGTTTGAAGATAGGGATGCATTTTGTTTTAAGCGCGAAATTATTTCCGCCATTTTTTAGATACGCCAATTCTAGCGCGGTCGCGCGCGAGCATGTATTCAAGATTTGTGTATGTGTTGATATCAAGTTTTTCCTTGTCTTTTAGCTTCTCTGCCAATTCCTGGGCGCGTTTTTCAGCTCGATCCAAATCAATTTCTTCAACATGCTCCGCAGTGTCAGCCAAAATTACCAAAGTATTGTTAAACATTTCAATTACTCCGCCTGCAATTGCCAAGGGCTTGTCTTTTTTGTCAGTGCGTATGATAAGTTCTCCTGGCTTTAATATAGAAACCAAAGGAGCATGGTGCGCCAGAATCGTAATCTGTCCATCAGTGGTCTCAGCCACAACTTCATCAACCTCTTCTTCTAGAACAGTTTTAGCTGGAGTAATTAATTTTATGTTTAGTTTGGACATGTTTATTCCACTTCTTCAATCCCGCCTTTCATGTAAAAATCTTGCTCATTCAAGGCATCATATTTGCCTTCAATAATCTCTTTAAAGCTTTTAATAGTATCTTCAAGTTTTACATATTTACCTGGTTTTCCTGTGAATGTTTCAGCAACATGGAATGGTTGTGATAGGAATCTTTGCACTTTTCTGGCGCGAGAAACCGCGAGCTTATCTTCTTCAGATAATTCTTCCATTCCAAGAATAGCGATAATATCTTGCAGATCTTTGTATCTTTGCAAAATTTGTTGAACTCCTCTCGCTACATCGTAGTGTTCCTGTCCAACCACATTTGGATCAAGAAT
>PCVT01000174.1:10412-11591 GCA_002787075.1 Parcubacteria group bacterium CG11_big_fil_rev_8_21_14_0_20_41_14 | reverse complement strand
TTGTGGCATCATTAAAGCCAGACATCATCGCCTTAGGATATGATCAAAAAGTATATACTGAAAATTTGAGGGAAGAGATGGAAAAAAGAGGATTAGATATTGATGTAGTGCGTCTGAAAGCATATATGCCGGAGAAATATAAATCATCTAAACTAAATAAAAAAGGTTCGGCCTAGTCGCAATGACTAAACCGAACCGATGAAACGACCTACAGAGAATTTACGAGATCTGCAATGATCTCGCCCCATGCCGCGACCAACTCATCACCACCCTCGGCCCGCCGTCGCTGCGCCCACTCATACGCAGCGATCTCCCCTCTCTCATAGCGAGAATCGGAGGATAGAGTAGCGCCTCCCCCAAAATAAGGCAAAATCTCCACCCCGAGACTCCTAACCTCGTTCGAAATTCCATTCTTGCGAATTTCGGAGACCAGCTTGGTCTTATAAATACTATACGCCGCGCGAAGCTCTTCCGGCGTATCAAGCGCCTCGCGCGCGATTTTCATCGCACGCTCACGAAAATCGGTTCGGTTATAATACACTAAACCGAACCATCCCTCGCCGAGATTCTCGGCGAACACGGCATGTCGGGCTTTCATACCCGCACACCATGTCACGCCATAGTTCTCAGTATCCGACCAATTAGACCTCATGTCCTCCGCGAACGATTTGACTGCGACCTCAATGACCTTATCGGTCACGAGGCCATCGATCGCGTTCACCGCGACCTTATCGCCGCCGCAGTAAAAATATACCGGGACACCAGAGAAGATGCCCAACAGGGCAACGATTAAAAAAGTCCGCATAATATCCTCCTTTTTTGTAGGATTTTGCGGGCGAAGGGCAGAATGCCCAAAAATAAATGATCAATTTTAGTACTCTACTTTATATCATACTAAAAACAACTTGTCAAGCACCAAAATCCCTAGACAAAACAACAAAAATCAGCTACTATATACTGGTTATATATCATCATAAATTCTATGACAGACGAGAAAAAAACAACCAAAGAAATTCAGAGCGATCCTGTAGATGCCAATCAAAAACAGAAACAGATCCTGAATCAAGTTCAGGATGACGGAATTCAAGTTCAGGATGACGGAGTTCAAGTTCATGGCGACGAATCAGGTCAAAATAGCGAAAAGGAATTGAAAAAAACCATGCTTGATGAGGTAATAGA
>PCVT01000174.1:0-10349 GCA_002787075.1 Parcubacteria group bacterium CG11_big_fil_rev_8_21_14_0_20_41_14 | reverse complement strand
GAAGATATTCGGCCGGGCATGCTGGTGCGCGTGCATCAGAAGATTGTTGATACCAACTCCAAAGGCGAGGAAAAAGAGCGCGTGCAGGTGTTCCAAGGCATGGTGCTGGCGCGCAAGCATGGCAGAGAAAACAGCGCCACTATTACTGTGCGCAAGGTTTCTGGAAATATTGGGGTTGAGAAAATTTTTCCGTTGAACATGCCGTCAATTGAAAAAATAGAACTCGTTAGAACCTACCGCATCAAACAAGCAAAACCATATTATCTGCGCACTACCAAAAAGCGGCTGGCTGAAATAAAAGAATAATTATTACCTCTCAGCCCGGCGCATGTCGGGCTGATTGATTTTTTGCCTATTTTTTGATATTATTCGTTTGTTATGCTAAGGGCACTTAGCTCAGCTGGTTAGAGCGCCTCGTTTACACCGAGGAGGTCGGGGGTTCGACTCCCTCAGTGCCCACCAGCCCGGGTGCTGAAATTGGTAGACAGGCAAGGTTGAGGGCCTTGTGTCCGTTTAGGACGTAAGGGTTCAAATCCCTTCCCGGGCACCACCCTTTGTTCTCTGATACAAAAAACTAGGGCGATGCGCTATAAAAACTAAAACAAAAACTATGGGAAGAATTTTCATCGGCATACTCATGACCGCAGCAGGATTTATGATGGTCTGGAAAACCGAGGCAATAGTACAATTCACTGGATACAACGCCTGGGCAGAAGATAAGCTCGGCACAATGGGAGGGACGCGGCTTTTGACTAAGCTAATTGGATTAATTGTAATCTTCGGCGGAATGCTAGCTATTACGAATATGCACCAAAGTTTTTTGCAGGCAACAATTGGAAAATTAGTAAGCGGAAGAATGTAAAAAACAATAAGGGCCTGTAGCTCAGCTGGCTAGAGCACCTGCTTTGCAAGCAGGGGGTCAGGAGTTCGAATCTCCTCAGGTCCACCAAAAAAATTTCATCTTATGATGGAATTTTTTTGTTTTAATGTTGCAAAAAAAATAATTTATAAGCGCGCGAACAAAAAATAAAAATAAAAGTTGTCCACAGTTTAAAAAAATCTTTGTATTGATTTTAAAAATAAAGTGTTATAATAAAAGCGTGATAAAAAAAGAAATAAAAAAAATAAATATGTGACAAGTCGATCACATAAAAAGAAAAATAAATTAACTCGAAAAAAAATATATGGCAGCTAAAAAGAGAAAAGCCGCGAAGCGAAAGCCAGCTAAGCGCAAGGCAACAAAGAAGCGCGCGACAAAGCGCAAGGCAACAAAGAAGCGCGCGCCAGCGAAACGCAAAGCCGCGAAAAAGAGAACAACAAAGAAAAAGACCACTCGCCGCAAGAAAAAATAAAAACAAAATATAATACGCCCTAAAATAGGGCGTATTATTTTATTTGAAAAGCAACGCATAATGCGCGTAAGATAATTTGCTGGGAGCTAATTAAAACAATGCTTTTTGCCGATTTTTCGCTGATATTTGCTCGTCTTTTTTAAACACGCTTACCACGCCATATTCGCCGTCGTATCCTGGCTCAACATGAATCTCTCCTTTGCGCACGCGCTCTATTCCAGTTGCTAATTCTTCTATACCGAATTGTTTTATTTTTTCCAAAGGCGTGTTAAGCAAAATATTAAATTCATTATCAATTTGTTCAATCATGGCGTTATAGGTTTCCTGCACGCGCTTAGTGTTTTTATTCTGGCTAAAGCCGTCCGCGATAATTTCTTGCAATGGTACAATATATTTGTATTCGCCGTTTTGTTTCGGTTTATCCCTGTCCGCCAGTTCTTCCACGCGATTATCAACGCCTATCACTAATGGCTTTTTACATTTAGGACAAATTCCTTTAATGCGTTTTGTTTCTTTCGGATCGCACACAAAATCGCACGCGCGATGCCCGTCGTAATGATACTTTCCTTCTTCCGGATGAAATTCAATTGTGTAGGCGATTTTATTAGAACCGTCATCCCGAGCGGAGTGTACTCGCGAAGCCGAGGGATCTCGTCGATTAAGTGCTTCTTCAATATTTTTTACGGACAACTTTTCCAATTCAAACACAGTTGCCTCCCTTCCAAGATTCGGAAGCGAATGCGCGTCTGAATTTGAAACTAAAGATATATTGTCCAATTGAGACAAGCGCCAGTTCATTGGCGGGTCGCTTGATAAACCGGTTTCAATCGCGTAAATTTTTTCAGATAAATCGCCAAAACATTCTTCAATTGTATCAAATCCGGATTTTGATCCAAAGATAGCAAACCAAGGAGTCCACGCGTGCGCGGGTATGATAATAAAATCTTTTGATATATCCCAGATCAATTTTGCCATGTCAGCAACATCAAGGCCTAAGATAGGACGGCCATCTGATTTGATATTTCCGATTTTATCTAGCTGGCGATTTAACTCTTTTACCTCTTCAAGACCCGGCGCCCACACGCACGTATGCATGCGCCTCACTTTGCCTCCTCTTTTATAGATATTCGCAATTTCAGATGTAAGCATGAATTTAGGATCCTTTTGCTCTCCGCCAACGCACGCATCAATTTTATCTTTGCGCTTGAATTCATAAAACCCATTGCCAACACTTTCCAGTTCGCGCTCCATTTCTTTTATATACGAGCCAAACGTAAAATCACCAGTACCAATTAAATCAATACCTTTTATTTTCGCGCCTTTATATAGGCCCTCAATATTGAGGTCTTTTGATGTGGCGCGGGAGTATCTTGAGTGTAAATGTAAATCTGCTATGTATTGCATGTTAGATTAGTTTAACAGATATTTGATGATAAAAAAAGCCGCTATCAGCTTATATCTTTGTATATCCGAAGATAACAAAGGTTACATATAAATTGATAGCGGATGGTTCGCTGCATCCTGCCACTTGGCAGCGGCTTTTGGGCCGGAATGTGCGGTGTGTACAATCCACGACTTTCGGTCGCCCCTACTCGTCGTGTTGTATAGTGGCTCATGAGCCACTAATAGGCCTCATGCAATGCAGCGATAGCCGATCCTTGTGCGTCGTTGCGCGCAAGCCAGAGTTCGGCCATTCTCTGGATCGGTTATTAATATAATACATCGAACTAAATTTCTTGCCAACAATCATGCGATCTGCTTGGATCCCAAGGACAAACAGAGTATAGCCATTTTGGAATATCTGCAATATAGCTACTCCATGGCTCAACTCTAGTGTACCAAAGAATGTGCCCATTACTTACCCACTCTTTTGTCCTATGTGCATTGCTCTGCTGAATATATCTTTCTTTATCCCAAGATTCCAGGCACATGCGCAAAAGAGAAATAAGCTCTCCATGACTAACACATATTACTGATTTATCAACTCCAACTCTGCGCAAATCATTAATAATTCTATCTGCGCGCACTAGCGCTTCTGTTAATGATTCTCCCTTGTTCGGCTTCCATGAAAATGGATCTGTTTGTTTCCATTCAAATAATTCAGCGTTCTCTGGAATATTCATATCTTCTTTACATATGAAAGTGGCATCTCCCCAGCAACGCTCCTGTAAATCAGCTTTGTATTTCCACATACTCTGCGGATATATTGAAGCTAAAGCAGACGATTCCGCGCGCGCAAGCGGTGATGTCCATAATTCATCAAAAAAAGAAAAACGCTGACCAAGCCAACCCCAAGCGCTCTTTGCCTCTCGCTCTCCTTCAGGGACCAAAGCCGGATTGTCAGATGCTCTTTTAGATAATTTTCTCATAAAAGATGGGTCACCTGCTTCATCCTGCTCATGTGCAAAATTCCATTCACTTTTTCCATGCCGCAGAAAAACCATATTCAAAGGCAAATCAGACAAATTCATTACTAGCCTCCTTTATACTTGGTTTAGATTAAAAAGGACAATTCAAGAGAGTGTTATATTATTATATAAAATATATATTGTCAAATAAAGCAACAAAAAAGACAGCATTGTCTTGGCGGCGACCTACTCTCCCAACACCCCAAGGGTGCAGTACCATCGGCGCTGGCGGGCTTAACTGCTGTGTTCGGGATGGGAACAGGTGTACCCCCGCCGCACAGACCACCAAGACAATGCTGTCTTTTAAATGTGTGAAAATTGGAAACGAGAACCTCCCCTAACCCCTCCTTAGTAAAGGAGGGGAAATGGGATTTAACTACTTAAGTAGTTGCGCACTCGGGCTATTAGTACTCCTTGGCTGAACATATTGCTATGCTTACACCTAGAGCCTATCAAGGTCGTCATCTCCGACCGCCCTATAACGAATTCTTATCTTGGGAAGTGCTTCGCGCTTAGATGCTTTCAGCGCTTATCACTGCCGCACGCCGCTACCCGGCACTGCATCTGGTGACACAGCCGGTACACAGGAGGTGCGTTCCCCTCGGTCCTCTCGTACTAGAGGGGAGCTCCCGCAGAATTCAACGCCCATGGTAGATAGGAGACCGACATTCTGTTACTTTGCAAACCACATCTATAATCCGCGCGTGCTCTGTGGTGGTGTATTGCGAAATACACTCTGCATGTCGCCATGCAGTTCGGACTATATCTTTACGCAGCTATTCGCAGCGCGTCTGGCGTATAGTCTCTGAGGATTCCAATAATTCTATGATATGTTGTTTTGATACTTTTCTGTATCTGCCTGCTTGGTTCATGTTATAAGCCAAGCTGATTATCTTTTTTATGCCATTTTTTTTATGATGTTCGTTTCCGGACATCATGCTTGCCACTCTTTTAAACAGAAGAAAATCTTTTTGTTTCTGTGTTCTTAGAGGGTGCGCGTCAAAAAATGGAATAATAATATTCAGCAGATCATTTCGATTTCGCACCACATACACCCATGTTTTATCACGGATGCTTGTTTTGTGGTTTTGCTTGATATATCCGCAACCAAATAAAGACATAATATCTTCCAAGACATCTTTGCTTGGAGAATTCTGATTTATATGGAATTCCGGAATAAATCGTAAACCGAAACGATTTTCTTTTGATTTATTGATGGCAATATGAAATGTTCCTTCGCCGTCAACAAATCCCGCAACATACCATGGTTGAATTTTTGGTCTTTCCTGCTGGTTGTCTGCACTCAACACATTGTCACTATTCATATACACAAGTATAGCATAGTAGTGTGAGATGCGCGAGTCCTACAATTGTCTCCGCGGACTCTCCAGAGTTTCCAGCATATAGCCAAATTTATAGACAGCACAATCTACTGTCTCACGACGTTCTGAACCCAGCTCGCGTACCACTTTAACCGGCGAACAGCCGGACCCTTGGGACCTTCTTCAGCCCCAGGATGTGATGAGCCGACATCGAGGTGCCAAACCTCCCCGTCGATGTGAGCTCTTGGGGGAGATCAGCCTGTTCACAATACTTTTTTGAGTATTATATCCTGATATTGCTATCAGGCGTAGACTATATCTTCACCCGCCGATTCGGCGGGGCACGGCATATTATATAAGCAAAATAACTTATATCTCGAGCTCTAAAACTTTCATATTTCTCGCTCTCAGTCGTTACGGGGTCAAGGGGAGTTTATATCTCATACTAGGTATAAGATATGGTTTTATAATATTTTTGAACTGATGTAGATCAGCTCCATTGATAGTAATGTGACACGCGTTCCTATCTGGCCTGCAATACGCTGTTGCATTAATATCAAAATTATTTTTTAGAGCGCTGATAATGCGCGCCCTGCCTTCTTGGTTATAGTTCGGAAGATAGAAATGCGCTGATTTATCCCGCGCGTAATAATATCCATCATCCATGTACCATACTGCCAATGATAATGGCGATTCAAGAAAAAGCGCGATTTCAGACGGCACCACTTTTTTGTTGCTGTTGTCGTAAAATTTCTGCCGCAGTTTCCCGAACCAAGGCGACGCGTTACTTTGCAATCGGACATATTCATATGTCTTCTTGTTTTTTGGATGGACGCGGTCTATTCGCTTTGGCTTGTCAGAAAAAATATTTTCAAGATTTTCATACAGCCATTGCGCGTACGCTTCCTGCTTTTTGGAATGCTCAACGCGCAAGCGCGCGTTCTGAGTTCCTGTTTTCTGCAGATATCCATCGCCGAATATAACGCCGTAAATAATCGCCTTTTGTTTTTTTGTAAGCTTCATAAGAGTAATCTTAATTAGCTCCCCTGACTTCCCACGGTATTGCCCGCATGGCGCCTCGAAAGCCACCATATGGGTTTCACCGTTATTAGCCATGTACTTTGCGCGATGTTGCCATTGCGCAGGGACACAGTTGTATCCCCGGAGTAACTTTTATCCGTTGAGCTTCCGCCGTCCTATATCGTACGGTCGGATCACTAACTTCCGCTTTCGCGACTGCTCGGGTTGTCGCCCTTGCAGTAAAGCTGACTTATGGGTTTGCCCTATTGCGCTGATTTCCATCCAGCGCTAGTCAACCTTTGTAAACGCCTCCGTTACCTTTTAGGAGGCCACCGCCCCAGTCAAACTACCCGCCAGGTACTGTCCTGCGGCCGGCTAACGGCGCACAGTTAGATATATCAACACTTGAGGGTGGTATTTCACTGGCGACTCCACACCCGCTTGCGCGGATGCTTCAAAGTCTCCCACCTATTCTAAACACAAAAATCAATATATCAATACCAAGTTATAGTAAAGCTTCACGGGGTCTTTTCGTCTAACCATGGGTAATGAGCATCTTCACTCATCTCGCAATTTCGCCAAGTCCCTTGTTGAGACAGTTTTCAAGTCGTTATGCCATTCGTGCAGGTCGGAACTTACCCGACAAGGAATTTCGCTTATTTTTGTTACTCTCTCTATGAGAGGGCACAGTCATTTCTACTGTGCTCTGCATGTCGCCATGCAGATCGGACTATATCTTTCCGCCGCTTTAGCGGATTTGGCGTGTAGTCTCTGAGGATTCTAAAAACCGTGCTGCTTTTCTTGAGTTCATTGTTTCAATAATGCGCGCTATTTTTGTTATTCCTGCTTTATTCAGATGATATCTATCATCCATCAACTTTATAATTCTAGCAAACTTCTTAAAATCTTCTTGTTTGGCGGTTCTTAGTTGATGTTCAGTAAAAAACGGGATAACTTTCTCTTTAAGATCTAAAATAGACCTTACGCAGTATCTATACAATGGCTCGCGATGGTTGTCGTTTTTTCTGGTATTGCGGTTAATGTATATATTTCCACACCTGAAAAACATTTTGATTTGCTCAAGATTTTTCAAACTTTTCTTTTCTTGAGAAATTACGAATTCAGGAAATACCTGCCATCCAAGCTTAGTGGTGGCATTTTTGATGATACTTACTGAAAAACAACCTTCGCCATCGGTAAATCCTATAATCCACCATATGGTTTTTAGTCTTTCCTGCTGATTATCTGCACTGATTACTTTGTTACTTGGCATAATAATTCATATTATCTATGGATATATTATACCATAGTAGCATCAGATGCTCCAGATGTTCCAGCATATAGCCAAATTTTCTTCTACATCTTCGCTGGCAAAAACGAAGTTCAAAGGAGGGTTTTCACCTCACTAAGGCAGCAATTCCACCTTAGAACGGTTATAGTTACCGCTGGCGTTCATCCGCGCTTCGGATCAGGGCTTATCACCCCTCCCCTTAACGTTCGGACACTGGCCAGGCATCAGCCCCTATACGTCAGCTTGCGCTTTAGCAGGGACCTATGTTTTTGGTAAACAGTCGCTTGAAATCTTTAGCTGCGGCCCTCAAAAAGAGGGCGGGCCTTATTGCAAACTTACGGCCGCTGTTTTGCCGAGTTCCTAAACAAGGGTTCTCTTGTACGCCTTGGTCTTCTCGACCTACTCACCTGTGTTGGTTTGCGGTACGGGTAGTAATTATTTAACGCTTTGAAGCTTTTCTGGGCAGCCCGCGTACTTGAATTGAATCGGCCCGAAGGCTTTTTCTTTTCACATCATGATCCCGAAGAACCGTAATGAAAACGCGCCAATCCAAAAGCGCGTTCAAGCAGTTAAAACTGCGTCACTCCAAAACAAATAATTACTAGGGACGGAATATTAACCGTCTCTTCCATCGCCTACGCCTTTCGGCCTCGGCTTAGGATCGCCTCACCCTGGGTCGATTGTCGTTGCCCAGGAAACCTTGAGTTTCTGGCGGGCAGGGTTTTCGCCTGCCTTTATGCTACTTATGCCAACATTCTCGCTTCCAGCCGCTCCACGCCACCTCGCGGTGTACGCTTCAGTGCTGCTGGAATGCTCCTCTACCACTAATCGCAAAAAGCAATTAGTTCGTATCTTCGGTATATGGTTTAGCCCCGTTGAATTTTCGGCACGAAAGGACTGGACTAGTGAGCTATTACGCTTTCTTTAAAGGATGGCTGCTTCTAAGCCAACCTCCTAGTTGTATAAGTCCTAACACCACCTTTACCACTTAACCATAATTTAGGGACCTTAGATGACGATCTGGGCTGTATCCCTTTTGACCAATGGAGCTTCGCCCCCATGGTCTGACTACGCTGCTCAAAAACCGCGGTATTCGGAGTTTGGTTAGGATAAGTAGGCAAAAGCCACCTCATCCCATTCAGTGCTCTACCCCCGCGGGTATACAGCGTGCTAGTCCTAAAACTATTTCGAGGAGAACCAGCTATTGCCGAGTTCGATTGGAATTTCTCCTCTAACCACAGGTCATCCCCTCGCGTTATACGACGAGTGGGTTCGGGCTTCCTCCGCTTGTTACAGCGATATCACCCTGCCCATGGCTAGCTCACTCGGCTTCGGGTCTTATACATACTACAAAAAAACGCCGGTTATGACTTGGTTTCCCTGTGCCTCCGCTCCAAAGGAGCTTAAGCTGCAGTATGTATAAACTCGTTGGCTCATTCTTCAATAGGAATACTGTCACCCACATAAATGCGGGCTCCAGCTCTTTGTAAGTAAACGGTTTCAGATACTATTTCATCCCCCTCTCGGGGTGCTTTTCACCTTTCCCTCACGGTACTAGTTCACTATCGATCACAAGAAGTATTTAGCTTTAGCGCATAGTCGCGCTAGATTCCCACGGAATTTCACGAGTTCCGTGGTACTCGAGAGATAATATAAAGAGTTTTAACCCCTTTCGCGTACAGGACTATCACCTTCTCTGGTTCTACTTTCCAGCAGATTCTACTAGGGAAGTTAAATTAAACTCTCTTTAAAAGTTTGCGCTTTTAAAAAATACTATCCTCACAACCCGCTAAAGACATATGGCCGCAAAGCCTTCCACAGAAATCCCCTTTCTCGAAAGATTGGTTCAATCTGCTTGAGTCAATAACGTTTTAGCTTGTCCGCTTTCGCTCGCCGCTACTAACGGAATTAAACACGAGACCTTTACTTGCTACTCATGATGCTAGCAAGTAAAAGTTCGTGCGTTTGTTTTTTTCTTTTCCTCTGGCTACTAAGATGTTTCAGTTCGCCAACTTACCTTCCATATGCCTATGTATTCAGCATATGATATCTAGATCTTCCATCTAGATGGGTTTCCCCATTCGGACATTCCCGGGTCAAAGGTTGCTTGGGACCTCACCGAGACTTTTCGCACCCTGCAACGTCCTTCATCGGCTTCTTGTGTCAAGGCATCCACCGTTTACTCTTTTTGTGCGCAACTGCTTAAATAGTTAAGCAATCGCATTGCTTCTGTTTTTAACGCTATTGAATCGCTAAAAACAGGATTTGTTTGATGCTCGTTTCCAAACAGCCACAATCTCTATGGCTAAATAGAGAGGGGCTGTCAAATTGTTAATTTGCTATCATTTGATTTTCACAGAATAATCTCACAGGACTGTTCTCTAAAAACCAAAAATCCGCTAATCTTAGCGGATTTTTTATTTTTGAGTCAAATAAAATACCCTTATCCGCTAAGTTTTTCAGTTAATTTGACTAAACTTTCCATATTGTTGATAATTATGTGGATTAGAGGTGTATAAGTAAAGATAAGTACTTATCGCTGAAGATAATTATAAAGCATACTTAAAATAATGTCAACATCTTGTATTGTTAATAAAATGGGCTTATTTTAGTTCTTTTATTACCTCCTAGTTTTTCCAGATAATAAAGCGACATAAGCCCACCCATGCTATGCGCGACAAATGATACGCGGGAAACTTCTGATTTTTCGGATCAGAAAAACCTTCATCAATCGCCTGTTTGATCTTAACCCAATTTGTGGCAACATCACTAAAAAAATATTTTATTTCCCTAAAAAATCGTTTCATATATGTTTATTGTACCAGAAAAAGTCAACTAGACATAATGGCCTGTTTCTGTTATGTTTTGATTGATAAGCCGGAGTGGCGAAATTGGTATACGCGCCAGGTTTAGGACCTGGTGCCGCAAGGCGTGGAGGTTCGAGTCCTCTCTCCGG
>PCVT01000128.1:15871-16675 GCA_002787075.1 Parcubacteria group bacterium CG11_big_fil_rev_8_21_14_0_20_41_14 | reverse complement strand
GTGTTTCAATGCCAAATTTATCCCCGGTGGTAATGTTAATATCATCGGGATGGAGAGCTTCGTTCTCGGCGGTGTGCGCATGTATTGGCACACTATCTCGGGTTGGTCCACCATCATGAAGGTGGACTACGATGGCACACAAATATTCTTTTTTGTGTGCCAGGATGGTGTTGTAAAAGTGGACCAGGGCGAGTTTTCACAAATCGCCTTTGGCGGCGGTTTTTCTCTTATTGTACAGGTGAGAGAAGAACGCAGAATTTCCGTTGCCGAGGTGGAAGCATGCCTCGGTCCAATCCCGCGCCAAACCCGGGGCTGGCCTGTCCCGGTGACTTTTAGGGAGTTAGCGGATTCAAACCGTCGACTCCGTCAAGATGAACCCGTTGCGGCCAAGCCCACGGCCACTGTCCAATCCGTCGGCTGGGGTAGCGTGAAGAATCACGCTACCCCAGCTGTTGAGGAACAGCTCCGCATCATGGAGCTGTTCCAATAGTAGGGGTTAGGTCTTTCAGGCGCGGAGCGTATTCTAGTATATCTAGACGCTCCGCGCCTTTTCTTTTTGCTTAAAATAAACAGCTATTATCTCGGTGCTAGCAGTTTATTTTGGGGTTAAGCCAGGGTTTGTGGTATAATAATTATTGGAATCGTCGTTATATCCTTCGACTCGCGGGTACGCTCGCTCAGAGCCTGCCCCGAGTATTCCGAGGGGATGACGGTTAAATAGGGATGACAATAACATGCCAAAACAAAAATCAAACATAAACAACAAAGCCTGGGTAGTGGCAGTTGATATGGGATATGGGCATC
>PCVT01000128.1:12332-15844 GCA_002787075.1 Parcubacteria group bacterium CG11_big_fil_rev_8_21_14_0_20_41_14 | reverse complement strand
GGCATACCTGAAAAAGACAGAAAAATTTGGCAATCCTCAAGAAGTGCGTATGAGGCATTTTCGCGATTTAAAAATGTGCCAATAATCGGGCCAATCGTGTGGAATATCTTTGATTCATTCCAATCAATAGACCCATTTTATCCGCGCAGAAATTTAACTCGGCCATCAATCCAGCTAAAGCAGACATATAGAATGATAAAGAAAAATCAATGGGGAAAACATTTAATTGAAACATTAGGAAAAGATCCGCGCCCGTTTATCACAACATTTTTCATACCCGCGTTTATGGCGGAAATATGGGAATATCCAGGCAAGATTTTTTGCGTGGTCACAGACGCG
The DNA here is from genome assembly GCA_002787075.1 of Parcubacteria group bacterium CG11_big_fil_rev_8_21_14_0_20_41_14. GTDB lineage: Bacteria > Patescibacteriota > Patescibacteriia > UBA2169 > UBA2169 > CG1-02-41-12. Next base: position 15,505 of record PCVT01000128.1, on the reverse strand, counting down.
GACATTAGCAGAGCTTGGGCGCCAATGGATACAAGGGGAAGCAGGATCCATTACCTTGCTCCAACGCAAAGAGTAGTAGAGAGATTGCGATTGTATGGCGTGCCAAAAGAAAATATCACATTAACTGGATTTCCTTTGCCAAAAGAGAATATTGGGGAAAAAGAGAAAATTTTAAAGCAGGATTTATGGAGGCGATTAAGAGTGCTTGATCCAACAGGAGTGTTTCATAAAAATTATGGAGACACACTTGAGCAGTTTTTAGGCAAAAAACCAAAATGCATATATTGCAAAGATCAGAGAGTATGGGTAATGTTCGCGATTGGAGGCGCAGGAGCGCAAAGAAATTTGGCTGCTAAAGTTTTAAAATCATTGTCTGTGCACATCAAAACAGGCAAAATTGGAATGCATCTAGTAGCTGGCATACATAATGATGTTGAGCAATTTTTTAAAAAGCATATCAAGAAATTAGGTTTGGCTAATTTTATGGGCAAAGGAATCAAGATAGTTTCAGCCCAGACAAAAGATGAATATTTTCATGAATTTAACATGGCGCTTCGCGAGACAGATGTGCTTTGGACAAAGCCAAGCGAGCTTTCTTTTTATTCCGCGCTTGGGGTGCCTATCATAATTGCTCCGCCAATCGGGTCTCAAGAATTTTTCAATAAATACTGGCTTGAGGTAATTGGCGCTGGCGTGGCACAAGAAAATCCAAAATATACTCATGAGTGGATAATGGATTATTTAGACAATGGCTGGATCGCTGAAAGCGCGTTGCAAGGGTATCTGGAAGCGCCTCGTGGTGGAGTTGAGAATATTAGAAATGTAGTATTTAAATAATATGAATTGGATAACAATAGTATTAGCAGGACACTTCTTAAACGCGTTAGCGTTTTTGATGGATAAGTTTCTTTTAACAAAAAAAATTCCTTCTCCTTTTGTGTACGCGTTTTTTATTGGGGCTTTGGGAATACTTGGTTTGATTTTGATACCGTTTGGATTTTTTGTTCCATCTAGTATGGCGATTGCGCTGGCTTTGATTTCTGGCGCAACATTTATAATTGCTCTTGTATTCTTTTTCGCGGGCTTAAAAGAGAATGAGGCATCGCGCGTGGTTCCGCTTACTGGTGGATTTGTGCCAGCGTTTACATTTGTTCTTGCGTATTTGTTTTTAGCGGAACGGCTTGGCATTGTAGAGATTTCGGCGTTTGCTGCGCTTGTTGCTGGGGGCGTTTTAATCACGATTGAAAAGAAAGGTCGTGGTTCGTTTAAGGGATATATTTACGCGATTATTGCGGCATTGATATTTGCTATTTCATATGTAATCGCGAAGTATGTGTATGATGAACTTGGATTTGTGAATGGATTTATTTGGTCCCGCATGGGAGGATTTTTGATGGCTCTGTCTTTCTTGGCTTTGCCGAAAGCTCGGCGCGGCATATTTAACCAGCCAAAGCAGAAGAATCAGGGAAGTACTGTGGCATTGTTTTTTACCGGCCAAGTCGCTGGCGCGCTTGGATTCGTTTTAGTCAATTATGCAATATCGCTCGCGTCCGTGTCTTTGGTAAACGCGATGCAAGGCGCGCAATACGCGTTTTTGCTGATTATGATTATTCTAATCGCGAAGAAATTTCCAAAACTCATGTCTGAAAAATTAACTGGCGCTGTGCTCGTGCAAAAGATTTTTGCTATAATTTTAATATCAATTGGGATAGGATTAATCGCATTTTAAGAAACAGAGAATCGGTCGGCGACCCTTTTTAGGGGTCGCCGACCGATTCTCTGTTAGCTCACATGCCCATAGTTCGTGAATTTTTACCAGATGTTTGTTATCATATTTATAATAGAGGAGCAAATAAGTCCGAGATTTTTAAAGACAATAAAGATTATGGCATTTTTATAAAACGATTGCGCCACTATAGCTTGAAATATAATGTTACAATTTTATGTTATTGCTTGATGCCTAATCATTTTCATTTTATCTTGAAGCAATTATCAGAAAATAGAATAAGTGACATGATGAGATATTTAATGAATGGATATACGAATATTTTTAATTCGCGATATAATAGGTCAGGCACAATTTTACAAGGACCGTTTAGATCGGAATCAATTGATTCAGAAAATTATTTCATTCATCTTTCCAGATATATACATCTTAATCCTTTGGTCGCTGGAATAGTTGATTCTTTAGAAGATTGGCAATGGTCGTCTTGCTTGGATTATGTTGGTTTGAGAGATGGCACATTGTGCGACAAAAAAGAAATTATGAGTGATTTTAAATATCCAAATGAATATCGTGAATTTTTAGAAAACGATATTGAGAGAATGTTTGCGGTTAAGAATTTGGAAATGGAATAATAGTTATAAATTCGTTAAACGGTCAAATCGGTCGGCGACCCTTTTTAGGGGTCGCCGACCGATTTGACCGACCGATATAAGTACTTAGTGATTTAATATTATATAAAATAGAAAAGAAAAATATGAGTGATCTTTCTAAAGATTTTTTTTCTAAAGATTATTTTTTTGGAAGAAAGAATTCTAATTATTTAAATTACATTCATTGGGATAATGATAGATATTGGAAGTCAATCATTAATGCAGTAAAAAAATTTAAAATGAAAGACCGGGTTTTGGATATTGGATGCGCGTTTGGCTTTTTATTAAAACGCATGGAGCCATATTTTGATGAACTTCATGGTATAGATATTTCTGATTTTGCGATTAAAGAAGCTAAAAAGCAATTTCCGGTAGCACAATATAAAGAGGTAGATTTAGATATAGAAGAACTTCCATATGCTGACAATTATTTTGATCTTATAACTGCTTTAGATGTCTTGGAACACACAAAATCATTGTCAAAATCTTTAGAAAAGATTATTAAAAAATTAAAAAAGGGCGGGTATTTAATTATTTCGCTTCCGATTAGCGACACATTAGCTGGTAAAATTTTTAATTTTTTTGACACAGATAAAAGCCATATAAGCGTACCAGCTAGAAAAGAGTTATTTAGTATAATTGAAAATAGTGGTTTAAAAATTATTAAGAAAAATTATTTTCTTAATATGATATTTTTTAAGTTAAAAGGCGTACCAGCTGATATGGAGCTGATTCTACAAAAGCAGTAATCTATTTATAATGAAAAAAATTGTAAGACACACAATTAAAATAAGCTT
>PCVT01000128.1:10089-12278 GCA_002787075.1 Parcubacteria group bacterium CG11_big_fil_rev_8_21_14_0_20_41_14 | reverse complement strand
CAGGAGAAGGCCTTGATGAGCCGAGCGATATTGAGTGGGGCGTGACGTTTTTTCCGCGCCAAGCACAGGAATTGGGACTTGATTGGCCGCAGGTGTATTTGGCATTGCTTGATGACATGGGAGTTAAAAAATTTCGTTTGGCTGTTCCTTGGAATATGGTTGAAATGAATAAAGGCACTTATGATTTTTCAAGCGTTGACTGGATGGTTTCAGAAGCGAAAAAGCGGGACGCCAAAGTTTTGCTTGCGGTCGGCCGCAAATTGTTCCGCTGGCCAGAGTGCCATGATCCGCAATGGATTTATGAATACAAACAAGAAGCAATTAATGAAATGACTTTGAATTTTGTGCGCGATACAGTGGAACATTTTAAGCAGTATGACAATATAATTGCTTGGCAAGTGGAAAATGAGCCAGGATTTCCATTTGGCGAATGCCATGAAGATCCGCCGAACAAATCATTATTCAAACAAGAAGTCGCAATAGTCAGATCTCTTGACTCGCGCCCAGTCACTTCAACTGATTCAGGAGAATTAGCAAGCTGGCTCGGATTTTCTTCAGAAGTAGACCAGCTTGGAATTAGCTTGTACCGAGTGACTGAAAATCCAATCTGGGGTAGGTTCTATTATCCCATGCGTCCGGGGTTTTATCAGAAAAAAACCAAGTTAGCATTAGCCCTGAGCAAAAATTTGCAAAAAGTATTTTTGTCTGAATTGCAACTTGAGCCATGGTCTGTTATTCCATTAAGCGAAATGACTTTAAAACATCAGTTTGAAAGCATGAATTTCAACAGAACTCAAGAAACAGTTCAATATGCCAAGCGCACTGGGTTTGACGAAATATATATTTGGGGAGTAGAATGGTGGTACTGGCTGAGGCAGGAGCACCAAGACAGCAGGTTTTGGGATTTGGGCAGGAAGCTGATGCAAGAATAATCAACAGCATATGTCAATTACCACGAAACAAGGGGACCGGGGGGAGACGGGCCGATTTGGCGGTGGAAGGATTGCCAAAACAGACCCGCGCATCTGCGCGGTCGGGGCCATAGATGAGCTTAATAGCGCTATTGGGCTTTTCTCGGCGCGTCCAGATGTGCCAGCCGAGGTCCGTTCTCTCATAAAGCGAATCCAAGAAACCTGTTTTGTGATTGGCTCGCACTTATCAGTCACGCCAAGCGCGCCAGATGGAGTGTATGAGCGTATACCTCGCTTAGGGAAGGAAGATATCACCTTCCTGGAGCGCGAAATTGAACGCATGGAAGCTACTACCTCAGTACAAAGGCATTTTATCCTTCCCGGAGGAAGCCCTGCGGCTAGCATGTGTTTTTGGATTAGGTCAGTGGTTAGAAGAGCAGAGCGGGATTTGTTCAAGGCGCACGCGATTGAGCCCTTGGATGAACATATCTTGGCGTTTATGAACCGGATGTCTGATTTTTGGTACGCTCTTGGGAGGTACTTGAACCATCTATCCGGCACTGAGGAGGTTGAGTGGCAAGGATCAAATTAGTTATCCACAGAGCAAGGCGCGGGCAGTTGATTTTGGCTAATGTATAGCATTTCACAAACACAACATGTAGTGTTATAATTCCAAAGCAAGACACAACATATTGTGTTTGAGCCAATTTATCAATAAGCAATACATATAATTTTACCAGATCATATGGAAGAAGAAAAACAAAAACAAAAAATACAGGAATTCGTACCCAAAGAAGTAGAAGCAATCAACGGATATTATAAAAAAGTAGTGCTTGAACCCAGCGCTAGTCGCGTTCGTCAGTATGCTTATGATTCAGTACAGGGCAAGCCCTTAGATGCCAAAAAACAGCCAGCAAAGCTGGAAGGCATGTCAGAGAAAGTATTTAATGACCGGTACGCGCTCAAAGACGAAGCAGGTAATCAGATTGAGCATACTGCGGAAGAAATGTGGCAAAGAGTCGCGCGCGCAATGGCAGGACAGGAAATAGATTCAACAAAGCAAAAAGAATGGGAAGAAAAATTTTATTGGGCTTTGGAAGATTTCAAATTTGTGCCTGGCGGACGCATTCTTTCAGGAGCAGGGTCTGCGGCTCAAGTGACATATTATAATTGTTATGTATTGCCAAGCCCCAGTGATTCGCGTGGCGGTATCATGGATTCAGTCAAAAACATGGTTGAGATTATGGCCCGCGGCGGAGGCGTTGGGGTGAATTTATC
>PCVT01000128.1:0-10076 GCA_002787075.1 Parcubacteria group bacterium CG11_big_fil_rev_8_21_14_0_20_41_14 | reverse complement strand
ATTATGGCCCGCGGCGGAGGCGTTGGGGTGAATTTATCAACCTTGCGTCCGCGTGGCGCGCATGTGAAAGGTGTGAACGGAAAAGCATCAGGCGCAGTATCATTTGGGTCTTTGTATTCATATGCGACTGGATTAGTCATCCAAGGCGGATCTCGCAGAGGCGCGCTTATGCTTATGCTGGATGATGACCATCCTGATGTTGAGGAATTTATTACAGTCAAGCGCACCATGGGTCAAGTAACAAATGCCAACCTTTCAGTGTGCATTTCAGACGCGTTCATGCAGGCAGTGAAAGAGGATGCTGACTGGGATTTGAAATGGGGCGGCAAGGTATATAAAACCATTAAAGCGCGGGATTTGTGGGATTTGATTACTGAATCAGCTCATTTATCCGGTGAGCCGGGATGCGTATTTATGGAGAGATGCCAAAAGCAGTCCAATACTTGGTATTTTGAACATATTAATTGCGTGAACCCATGCGGAGAACAGCCGCTTCCAGGCTGGGGCGTATGCAATCTCGGATCTGTTAATTTAGTTCCGTTTGCTAAAGAAGACCAAACCGTTGATTATGAAAATTTAGGCAAAACTATCCGTTACGCGACTCGGCTCATGGACAATGTGATTGATGCCACACCATACGCGTTTGAGGAAAATCGCACTGCACAACTGAATGTTCGGCGTGTGGGGTTGGGCACTATGGGCTTGGCAGATTTTCTTATCAAATTGAAAGTGCGGTATGGTTCAGATGAAGCTATTGCTTTAACAGAAGAGGTGTATCAATTCATCCAAAATGAAACCTATAAAGCAAGCATTGAAATTGCAAAAGAAAAAGGCGTGTTTCCGGATTTTGACGCGGAAAAATTTTCTCAGGGCTATCATATTAAAAAATTGCCTCATGATATTCAAGAAGATATACATAGATATGGCATACGCAATGGAGTATTGCAGACCCAGGCTCCAACCGGAACGACCAGCATGCTTGCAGGTGTCTCAAGCGGCATAGAGCCAGTGTTTGATTTCGCTTTCAAGCGAACTGATCGATTAGGCGAACATCTGATTTATCATCCTTTGTACAAAGAATGGAAAGATAATCATCCCGAAGAAAAGGATCCTGATTATTTTGTAAATGCCAAACAACTCACCCCTTTGGAGCACGTAAAAATGCAAGCAGTGGCGCAGAAATACACAGACGCATCTATTTCCAAAACTGTGAACGCGCCTGAGAATCATACGCATGAAGACGTGAAAGAGTTGTATATTAAGGCATATGATTTGGGATGCAAGGGTGTGACCTATTATCGGGAAAATTCGCGGGATATTTCAGTATTGGAATCTTTGGATAGCGTGAAGAAAAAAGATAAAAAGAGCACTGGCAAGCTAGTGCAAGAGCAGAGCGGGAGTTATGAGTATAAATCCATTGATAAGCGAGAAGTTGAGCAGGGCGTTCAAGAGGTAGTGCCGCGCGATCGTCCTGAAGTGATGCAGGGCAAGACCTATAAAGTGAATACTTCTTATGGTAAATTGTTTGTGACTGTGAATGATTCTGATGATGGAAAGCCATTTGAAGTGTTCGCGACCATTGGAAAAGCAGGAGGATTTTTTGCCGCGAAATCAGAAGCAATTTGCCGATTAGCGTCTTTGGCTTTGCGCGCTGGTGTGTCGGTTGATGAGGTGATTAAACAGCTTAAGGGAATTCGCGGGCCTATGCCGTCATTCAATGGTGGAGGAATCAAAATTTTGTCTTTAGCTGACGCGATAGCGCATATTTTAGAAAGGCATATTTCAGGCAATCAAGCGCAGTTGGATCTTGGTATCGCGTCAAAAGCAGAGCAGGTTAATCATGAGCCAGTTGCTGTTAGCAATAGTGAGCAGATAAAGCAGTCAATTGCTGATAATGGGTACGCGCCTGAATGTCCGACCTGCGGTGGCGTGCTAGAAATGGGCGAGGGATGCATGTTGTGCAGAGGATGCGGATTTTCCAGGTGCGGTTAATTTTATATTTCCATGCTTGTCGTGACTTCGTGTCAGCCCGTGCTTTATTGGGCGGGCTGACACGGGCATTTATCCACAGGTTTGATATTGCGTGCTTATGAAGTTGTGGTAAGATAATGGTCACACTACAATTTATTAATTTTATCAGGGAAGTCCGGTGATCCTTTAGTGGAGATTCCGGCGCTGTGCCGCAACGGTAATGCGTCTTTAAAAGACGACGAGTCCGATCGCTGATAAGTGAATTGATCGTCATGCTGAATTTATTTCAGCATCTGATTCTGAATCAAGTTCAGAATGACGATTTATTCAGTTCCTCGAGCAAGGATACGTTAGTGCTGTGTAAACCCTGCTCAAGAAGCAGGTTTTTTAATTATATAACTATGAAAAAAATATCAATATTTCTTTTGGGGGTGGTAGTTGTTGTGTTGCCTATTATTGGGGCATTACAACAATCAAGAGCCGCGGTTGCGCCGTCTGTGCTTGCATATCTTGAAAGCGTGAATCCGCAGACAGACTGGACTGTGATTGCGCGCAGGGCTTTAGGAGGTAGTGTCAGTAATGCGTCTTTTCTGAAGGAGCTTGATGGAAGTTCAGCCAATGATTATGCCACATATATTTTGGCTATTACTGCCTTAGGTGAGGATCCGCGTTCGTTTGGGAATGAGAATTTGGTGTATGGCCTTGGTCAGTTATCTTCAAGCGGGCAAATCGGGGAAAGTGCCTATTTAAATGATGATATTTTTTCTTTACTGGCTTTAAAAGCCGCCGGAGTATCAAATTCCGATTCTCTGGTAACGCAAGAAGTGAATTATATCAAATCAAAACAAACTCTTGATGGGGGATGGAGCTGGGATGCGACCGCAAGTGAGGCAATGGTGGATTATACTGCCATGGGCATTATGTCTTTATTGTCCGCTGGCGTAGATAAAACAGATTCGTCAATATCTGATGCTGTAGAGTATCTTACTAACGCGCAGAACAATGATGGCGGATTTGGAATGTCTGATGGCGACTTGTCTAACACTGCTTCAACCGCTTGGGGCTTATCCGCGATTAACGCGCTTGGTGAGAGTGTGAGTTTTTACGCGCCAGCGGGCATAAGTCCGGTTGATTATCTAGAAGCGCGATTGCAGGAAAGCGGATATTTCTTGTTTGACGCGAATGCGTCTTCTCCTGATTTGTTTACTCCAGTATCTTCTTCATACGCAGGCATAGCGCTGGCAGGGAAGTTCTATCCTGTGACATCAATCAGCTCTCCGGCGACTGTTTCATTGCGCATTGAAGGCGCGGATGATACTGTGTGTGTTTTGGATACTGCGCAAGGCAGAACTGCTTTAGATGTTATTAAATCATCTAGCGCGGAATGCGGATATACATACGCGATTCAGGACACGCAGTATGGCCCATATCTTACCACTATTGCTTCTGAGGCAGCATCTGGAATGGATGGATGGTCATATCTGCCGAATTATGAAATGGCTCAAGTTGGGGCTGGGGATTATGTGTTATCAAATGGCGATGATGTTTTATGGTACTATGGGGCTTGGGATGCTTTGCCTTTGCGCGTTGTGCATTCGGAATCATCTGTTAGTGTTGGAGATACTACGGTCGCGACTATTGAGCAGTATAACAATGGTTCTTGGCAAGCTTTGTCAGGCGCGACTTTAAAGCGCGGGTCTGAATCGTTTGTCACGAATGCGCAAGGTCAAGTAACATTGTCTTGGGAGCAAGATGGGGCATATTATTTATATGCTGAGGCAGATGCATCTGTTCGATCAGAAAAGATTTTAGTAATCAGTGGCAATGGAGGATCGTCCCAAAGCATAGAAATGTCTGTGATTATTGGTTCGTCCGGATCGAAGAATCCTGGTACTGGTGGAGAAGAGCCGGGTGAATCAAGCGTGATTTTCGGGGTGAGTGGGGATTTATCGTTTGGCACTTTAGTTCCTGGGCAGTCGGCTACTAAGCAGGCAACTATTACGAATAATGGGTCTGTGGCTATGAGTACTACTGCGCAGGTTGAGGGTTCGCAATTGTTCGTTGCTAATACGCGGCTTGATAATGTTTCGCCAGTACAGTGGCAAAAGGTGATTTCTTCTGATTCGTCTTCTGTGGTGAATGTGACGCTGTCAGTTCCTGCGTCGTATTCCGGGTTTGGGCAGGAGCAGGGGACATTGATTTTTTGGGCGAACGCGATGCAATAGTATGTCTATATATGGCGAGCAGATATGTATTTTTCACTGCGCCGACTCGCTTCTACGTTAATCTATATTTGTTATTATATGCTCAATACGTTATTCAAAAGAAAATGCCTGTCAGGGGCGCTCGGAAGCGTGCTCGCTCAAAATACATACCTGCTCGCCATTTAAAGTATGAAATTTTTAATAGTAATATATTTATTTTTTCTTCCTTCAATAGCTCTAGCTGCGACTACGGGTTTGAGCGTGTCGCGGTTTGATGTGAGCGCAATTCCTGGGCAGGTGGTGTCAGAATCAGTATGGGTTGAGAATACGGATACAATTGCGCAGAATTATGTTCTGAGCGTGGATGGGGATGGTTTGGATGAGAATATCAGCATTGTGCCAAATCAATTTTCCTTGGAGCCAGGACAGTCAAAGAAGGTTGCCATGCGCTTGCGCGCTCCGGAGAAAAATACGCGTGCGTTTATTTCGCTAATCGCGCAAGATAGCAATCATCCATCTGGCTTGAGTGTGGCAAATGGGATTAAATTGCCGGTGTATTTCACTATTACCGCGCCTTCCGCGCTTTCTGATTCAGGCGCGGTTGCGCTGTTCCAAGCACATGGTACAATACCGTGGGTAAAGGGCCTGGTTTGGGGTTTTGATTTTTTCCTGTTGGCGCTGTTTGTATATTTGCGTCGGCGTCGTGCTCGTCTTAAACATTTGCCAGTTGAAATTCAACGATTTTTAAATGATATATAACAATATGAAACAATTCAAATACATTATATTTGGTTTGGTGTTCGGTGTTGCTGGGTTTTTGATTGGCCTGGGCGTGCGGCCGGGAGCAGTGGCTGATGATGCTGAATTGTCGTTCCAAGAAAGCGAGGCAGTGTGCGCGTTTGACGACTCCTCCAGTGTGCATGAAAGATCAACCAGCATGATGATTGATACTGATGATGCGTTGCTTGGGTTTTCTGATATCGCTCTTAAGGAAGGAGATACTGTCTATTCTGTGTTGTCTAGTGTTGCTCAGGAGCATGATGATCTTTTGCTTGATATAGTTGATTATGGGGATTTGGGTGTGTTCATTAACGCGATTAATAACAAGCAAAGCGGGGATAATAATAATTATTGGCAATACTGGGTAAATAATCAGTACGCGGATCTGGCTGCTGATAAATATGTTCTAAAACAAGGAGATGTTATTTTTTGGAAATTTACTTCAAATAAATATGAAACTTATGAATAAAAAATACACAGTCATTCTCGCGCTGGCCTTTGTCGCAATAACAATTATAATGCGTCTAATTGATCATCCATGGAATTTTTCGCCTATGGGCGCGCTTTTCTTGTTCTCTGGATTTGCTTTGCCTCGCAAATGGATGTTATTGCCGTTAGTCGCGCTTGCGTTTACAGACGCAATAATCGGAACGTATCAATGGCAAGTTATGATGACAGTGTACGGCACATACGCTGTTATGCTGTTCAGTGCGCGCGCGGTTCGTCGAATCAACATGACTTCGGTTTTGGGGATGAGCGTGGCGTCCGCGGTGTTATTCTTCATCACCACAAATTTCGCACACTGGATGTGGTTCGGGGGGTACGCGCATAATTTGTCTGGCCTTGTGCAGGCGTATGTTGCCGCTATTCCGTTTTTTAGAAATTCTTTGATGGGGTATGTGTTCTATTCTGCGTTATTCTTTGCAATAAGAGAAATCGTGATAATCAGCACAAACGCGGTTAAAGTCATTAAAGGAATGGTAATATATCCGAATTGCAGGACATAGATTTCAGCGCAGGAGGCGCTGTCCGCGGCGCAGAATACGCTTCTGATTGATGAGCCGTATTGGGTTATCATCTGGCCATAATACTGGTACGCGGAAATAATCGCGCCAATCACTGAGAGCATTATCAAATAAGGGATGATCATTCGCTGTTTTCGTATGAGCGCGACTAAAGCCAGAATTGCCTGCGGATACATCATCATTCTTTGATACCAGCACAATTGGCATGGCTCAAAATCAAGAATTCCGGAAAGCGTTAAGCTCACAAATATGCCAACCACAGGAATCAGAAACAGAATAATCAGCGCATATGGGCTGATTATTTTTCGGCTTCGTTCTATCAATCTGGTGCCCGCGATTTTGTCAGACAGCCAAGCAAAAAATAGAAGAACAATAAGCGCGTGCGCTATGATGGTTAGAATGCTCAATATGAGAGAGAATGTTTGTTCCATGGATATAGTATAGCAAATAAATCATCTTTTTTAAATTGTACATTGTATGCTATAATATATTAACATATTTATGAATATCACAATAAAAGGAAAATATATTGTTTTAGGATTATTTGTCGCTTTTTCGGCATTCGCGTTTTCATGTTGCAATATGCCAATTAAACATGAAGCAATGGCTGGAATGAATTCAGAACACGCGGAACATAATCATAATCAGGAGTGTTGCAAAATTCTGGAAAATCAAGCAATGCTGTCGTTCCATAACCAGCCCATATCTTTTCCTTCTTTTGGAGGAATAATTTTCGCGGCTGTTTTGTCTTTGATAGCATCAGCATTTTTCGCTTTCGCTCCACTGTTTGTTCAGCGGTTTTTATTGTATGAAAAACAAATCCGCGCGAGAATAGGAAGCGCGCGTGTATTTAATTTATTTATTTTGATTTTCAGCAAAGGGATTTTGAATTCCAAAGTTTTCTAATTAAGATTCGCTTTTAAATATAATCTGTTTTTTTAGATTATATTTTTTTGTATTAGAGAATTATTAATTAGAAAATTTATGAATGAAAATAACGCATCAAAAAAAACATTCTGGATGGGAGTGGGGGCAACCGTGATATTCGGGTTTGTTGTTGGATTTTTTGTTTTACTTGGGGTTGTCTTAACCAGCGATAGTAGTTCTATAGGAAGCAGTAACTCAAAAGCCGCGGCAGCAGAATCAGGCGATACAGCGCAAGCCGCGGATATAAAAATTGCGCCAGTGTCGGACGATGATTGGATTCGCGGGGACAAGAACGCTGAATTAACAATTGTTGAATTTTCAGACCTAGAATGCCCATATTGCAAGCGATTTCATGAAACCATGCAGCAGGTGATGGCGCAATACGAAGGCCAAGTAAACTGGGTGTATAGGCATTTTCCTTTAACTTCTCTTCACTCAAAAGCGCCTAAAGAGGCAGAAGCAACTGAGTGCGCTGGCGAATTAGCAGGCAATGACGGATTCTGGAAATATGTTGATAAATTATTTGAGATTACTCCGTCAAACAACGGGCTTGATCTTGAACAATTGCCCGAGATTGCAACAGACATAGGGCTTGATAAGGCAAAGTTCACCACATGCTTGAATTCCGGAAAGTACGCGTCTAAAATCCGCACACAGGCCTCGGATGGCACAAAAGCTGGGGCACAGGGAACGCCGTATTCAATTCTCATCACTAAAGATGGGCAATATATTCCTATAAACGGAGCGCAGCCATTCTCGTCTGTTGCGCAGTTAATTGATTCTTTATTATAGGATATTATTTTATGCGCTCTGTTAAAACAGTATTCAAAAGGCCTTGGTATTTAGCATTAGCATTATCCATTACTGCTGGCATCTTCTTATTCGCCATGTGGTTCCCTAATGCTTTGCTTATTAAGCATATCCTCTTATCCGAAAATGTGAGTGTTGTTGGGAAAATCGCGTTTTTGTGGCATTCTCTTGGATATTTCACTGAAAATTTTACCTGGTACTCTCAAATGATTGTTGTGTTTGTTTCAGTATTATCCGGAATTAATGTTGCTATGCTATTGTTCTATCTTAAGAGGAAAATTTCTCAGGACAGAGTAGCTGGAATTGGGTTATTAGGAACGGTTGTGGGCATGTTCGGATTCGGGTGCCTGGCCTGCAATTCTGTTATCTTGTCATCAGTTATAGGTATTAGCGCGACAGCCGGGTTTGTGGGAATATTGCCTTTTGGAGGATCAGAGATTGGAGTAATCGGGATTATTCTGCTTGTAATATCCATCGCGTTAGTAAGCAGAAAGATCAGTAATCCTTCTGCTTGTAAAATTAATAGTAAATAAAATATGAATAACAATTCAAAAATAATGATTGCTTTGTCAGTTGTTGTTTTGCTGATTGGAGCGTTTTCCTTTAAGAGCTGGGGAAACGTAGGTCCGAATTCTGGCAGTTCTTCCGGCTCTGTTCTAGGAGATTCGGCAAAAGTAGTGCTGTATAAATCCCCTAGTTGCTCGTGCTGCGCCAGTTACGCGAAGTATCTTGAAAAGAAGGGCTTTGAAGTTGAGGTTATAAATAAGACAGATATGTCTCCTATTAAAGATGAATATGGCATTCCAAGAAACATGGAATCATGCCATACTACTATAATCGGTGGCTATGTTGTTGAGGGGCATATTCCAGTTGAGGCAATAGAAAAGCTTCTTACTGACAAGCCGAACATTAAAGGAATCGCCATACCAGGCATGCCACAGGGCTCCCCGGGAATGCCAGGATTCAAGTCAGGCGCGTTCTCGGTATATCAAGTGAACCAAGATGGCTCAACATCTAAATTCATGGAATTATAATTATGAAGAAAATTATTATTTCTTTATTCTCGTTTCTTGGGTTCGCGCTTCCTTCTGTGGCCAAAGCGCATTGCCCGCTCTGCACTGCAGGCGCGGTTGCAATCGGCTTGGGAGCTTATAAGCTGGGCATAAGCGCGGAATCGGTTGGCATTGGAATTGGCGCGGCCGCGGTCGCGCTTGGGCTTTGGATTTCAAGAATTATTCCAAAAAAATATATTCCTTTGCAGAAAGAGATTATTGTGATTGCTTCATTCGCAAGCACTATTTGGCCGGTTATTCCATTTATGCCTTCTGCGTTTCCTCTCTATATCGCGTTTTTAGGGGACTATGGAACAACTATTGCTGTAAACAGATTTTTAGTTGGAAGCATTATTGGCGGCATGCTTATTATGATTGCGCCGTTTGTGAGCGCGTGGATTTCGCGTCTTGCTGGAGAAAAGCGCGTTCCATTTCAAGGCATGATTATCACGATTTTGCTTCTTGTTGTATCAATACTGATTAAGGAGTTCGCGCTATGATATCTGTTTTACATGTTTTCGCGGCAATTATCGCGCTCTTCGTTGTACTGCTTGGATTTAAGTCCATAACAAAATCGCGATTCTGTGTTATATGCGCGAGCATTAGTTTGACCTGGATAGGGCTTGTTATACTCTCTTGGATGGATTTGTTTGATAATCCAGTGCTTGTTGCGATTTTGATGGGGCAGAGCGTTGTTGGGATCTATTATCTTCTTGAGCGCAGAATGCCGGAGAAATTTCATATTTTCCGCTTGCCGTTTCTTTTGTCTTTGACTTTTGCTGGATACGCTTTGCTCGAGATTCCAGATAGCGCGCTTTTAATTGCTGTGTTGCTTGGCGCGCTCTGGGCTTTGCTTGGAATAGCATATTGGTATCGGGAGCGCGTCGGTGTCCGCGATATTGTTGATAGGATTATCGCGTGTTGTAAAGATTGGTAATAATAATTATATGATGACAAAAAATCAAAAAATTACCTTGCTTGTTCTGCGCATGTCTTTGGGATGGATGTTCTTTTACGCTGGCATTACTAAAATACTGAATCCTGAATGGTCAGCCAAGGGATATTTATTAGGCACAAAGACATTTGTTGGATTATTCCATTGGTTTGCGAATCCTGGAGTTCTGCCAGTTGTTGATTTTCTCAATGAGTGGGGATTAACGCTTCTTGGAGTTTCCTTGATATTGGGAATATGGACTCGAGCGTCATCAATTTTCGGGTCTATTCTTATGCTGTTGTATTATGTTCCGGTTCTTGAATTTCCTATGGCAGGATCGCATTCGTATATAGTTGAGGAGCATATTATCTAT
>PCVT01000023.1 GCA_002787075.1 Parcubacteria group bacterium CG11_big_fil_rev_8_21_14_0_20_41_14 | reverse complement strand
TGTGCTTTTGCGCGTTTATTCTCTGCATAATCACAGAAGATGGCAGGGAAATGCTTTTGATGTTTGGAATAGGCAAATGCCACTTGAATTATTAAAGTGGCTTTTTTATTTGTACAAAAACAGTGTCAGAGCGCCGATTCGGCGCTCTGACACTGTTTTACAAACCCTCACCCCAACCCTCTCCCGAATACAGGAGAGGGAATTTTTATACTGTGCATAACTTGTGCGCAAATAGTGCCTAGATAAGGGTTGCGTAAAATTACAAGAGTGGTGTATAATATCATCATAGTGGTGAGGAGTGGGGATAAGTGGTGGAGAACCTCATCAATAATAGATACCAATGTTCATAGGAGAATACAAACATACTATTGATACCAAAGGAAGAATGGCAATACCTGCCAAATTTCGGCAGGATTTGAAAAAGGGCGCAATCGTAACAAAAGGATTGGATAATTGCCTTTTTGTATACACTCAAGATGAATGGAAAAAACTCGTGGACAAGCTATCTAATCTTCCAATCTCACAGCAGAAAAGCCGGGCATTTGCCAGATTAATGCTAGCAGGAGCAATGGACGTGCAAATTGACTCCCAAGGCAGAATTCTTATACCAGAATATCTTCGCAAATTCGCGTCAATCAAGAAAGACACCATAATAGCAGGGCTTTACAGCCGGCTTGAAATATGGGATTCAAAAGAATGGGAAAAATACAAATCAGCCACTGAAAAGATAAGCACAAAAATAGCTGAAGAGCTCACGCTCTAGGCCAAAAACAAAAATAAAATTCAAAAGAATCACGAGATCCTTCGACTCTGCGAGTACGCTTCGCTCAGAGCCTGCCCCGAGTATTCCGAGGGGATGACGGTTGAAATTCGGATGGCATAATAATTTTATTTTTGGAGCTGGTCTTTTAGTAGCTCCATTTTTTATCCCATGAGCAAATCAGAACACATACCAGTATTATTAAACGAAGTAATTGAAGGCCTTGACTTGTCCTCTAATGATACAGTAATAGACGCCACAGTAGGCGGAGCAGGACACGCGCAAGCTATTTTAGAAAAAACCGCGCCATCAGGCAAGCTTCTTGGAATTGATTGGGACGCGAAAGCAATCGAGCGCGCGCGAGAACATCTAAAAAGATTTAGCAACCGAATTATATTAAAAACAGGAAATTACACAGATATAAAACAACTTCTCTATGAATCAGGAATTAATAAGGTTAATGCTATATTATTGGACTTGGGCTTATCTCTTGATCAACTCAAAGATTCCTCTAGAGGATTTAGCTTCCAATCTGAAGGACCATTGGACATGAGGTTTTCTGACCAGATGGACACAACAGCTTTTGATATTGTGAACACCTGGCCAGAGAATGATCTGGTACAAATCTTTCAAGAATACGGTGAAGAGAGGCGCGCTGCACGTGCAGCACGCAATATCGCCACTGCGCGCAGTCACGCGCCAATCAACACCGCAAAAGATCTGGCAGAATTAGTTATGCGCGGGGCCGGAAGGCGAGGCAAGGTTCATCCCGCTACCCGCATATTCCAGGCCCTGCGCATTGCTACAAATCATGAATTAGACAATGTCAAACAAGCATTGCCTAATATGATTGATATGCTTTCTTCAGAAGGAAGATTAGCAGTTATCACATTCCATTCCTTAGAAGACCGCATTGTGAAGCAGTATTTCAAGCCATTGGCTAAAGAGGAAAATCCGCGCATTAAGCTCATCAATAAGAAAGTAATAAAGCCAAGCCGAGAGGAGCAAGTGAAAAATCCAGCATCCAGAAGCGCGAAATTGAGAATCGTGGAAAAGATTTAATCATTCCAAAAACAAAAATAGCATCACATGACAACATATTCGCACAAAAAAACGCCGTATCTGTGGCACGCATTTTCAATATTGCTGATTTTAGTATTAGTGGTTACTTATTTAGTACAGATAAACAGCCAAGCAGAAACATCTTACTCTATTAAAGGATTAGAAGAAAAAAAGCAAGAATTGAATAGTATTATAGAAGATAAAGAACTTGAAGCAGTTTCAGCGCGATCTTTAAATGGAATCGCGCTTAAGGCAAAAGAAATGAATTTGCAGGATCCAAAGGATGTTACATTCATAAAAATAGGATTAAGCACAGTTGCCGTGAGCGAAGAGCTTTCTCCATAACATGACTTCATATTCATCATCAAAAAAGAGCAATTCAGCTACGCGCGCGAAATTCATAATTGGCGCGGTTTTTATTTTTGGCGTTATTTTGATTTACCGCTTAGCTGATTTACAGCTTATCAATACTCAAGAAATTCAGGCATCTGCCGCGCGCCAGCAGTCAACAGTGCGCATCCTTCCAGCTGAACGAGGCAAGATTTTTTACAAGGAGAGAATAGGTGATGAAGAATTTCCAGTCGCGACTAATAGATCATATAACCAGGTATTCATTATTCCAAAAGACATACAGGATCCAATCAAAGCCGCGGAAAAGCTATTGCCTTTGGTTGAGCCATATGGGCTTGATGAAGAAACATTATTATTCCGATTAAGCAAGCAAAATGACATTTACGAGCCATTAGCGCATAAATTAACAGATGAAGAGCTTGAGCCATTTATTGGGCTTGATTTAATTGGGCTTGAATCAGAAGATGAAAAAGCTAGGTTTTACCCGGACGCTGATTTGCTCGCGCATATAACTGGGTTTGTCGGGGTTTCAGAACAAGGCAAGGTTGGCCAATATGGGCTTGAGGGATTTTTTGAAAATGAGCTCAAAGGAAAGGACGGGCTTATTGAGGGCAAAACAGATATATTTGGCAGGCTTATACAAACAGGAACTTTAAAACGCACCCAAGGCGAGCCAGGAGATGATTTATTATTAACCATACAGCGCACTTTGCAGGCATATGTGTGCAGAAAATTAGATGAAAAAATTGAGCAAATAAGAGCTGCTGGCGGATCAGTAATAATTGTGAACCCAGATACTGGCGCTATTCTCGCGATGTGCTCTTCACCATCATTTGATCCGAATAATTATAATCAAGTTGAAGATATTAGCGTATACATGAATCCAGCAGTGAGCTCAAGCTATGAGCCAGGATCAATTTTCAAGCCATTTACAATGGCCGCGGCAATTAATGAGAAAGCAGTTACTAGCGATACAACATATATTGATGAGGGAGTGGAAGAGATCGGCAAATACAAAATCCGCAATTCTGACAACAAAGCGCACGGGGAAGTTAATATGGTAACTGTTTTAGATGAATCATTGAATACTGGCGCGATTTTTGTCCAGCGTCAGATTGGAAATGAGAAGTTCAAAGATTATGTTGAAAAATTCGGATTTGGCAGAACAACAGATATTGAATTAGGAAATGAGGTTTCTGGAAATATTTCTTCATTGTATAAGGATGGAGATATTTACGCGGCAACTGGCTCGTTTGGCCAAGGAATTACTGTTACGCCTATTCAGATGGTAATGGCATATGCGGCGATTGCTAATGGAGGAAAATTAATGCAGCCATATCTTATTGCTCAGCGACAAAGACAGGATAAAACTATTGTAACTGAGCCAGTTCAAATTGATGAGCCGATTTCAGTGCAGGCCTCAACTATTATATCTGGAATGTTGGTGAGCGTGGTGCGTGCTGGGCACGCTATATCTGCTGGAGTGGAAGGATATTATATTGCCGGCAAAACTGGAACCGCGCAGGTCGCGGAAGGCGGAGGGTATGGAAGCAAGACCATTCATTCATTTGCCGGGTTTGGGCCTGTTGATGAGCCAGTGTTTGCAATGCTTGTGAAATTAGATTATCCTCAATACGGCGCATGGGCAGCTAATACTGCGGCTCCTTTGTTTGGCGAATTAGCCAAATTTATACTACAATACTATGAAATACCTCCTGATGAGGCGATATAAATAAAATATGAAAAAAATAATAATTACAATTTTACAAACTCTGGCCAAAAGAGTTATTTACAAATATAAGCCCAAAGTGGTGGCTATTACTGGCTCAGTCGGAAAAACCGCGACTAAGGAGGCAGTGTTTGCTGTATTGAATAAGAAATTGCAAGTGCGCAAGAATGAAGGCAATTTTAACACGGAAATCGGGTTGCCTTTGACAATCATTGGCTTGCAAAAATCACCAGGCAAAAATCCATTCAAATGGCTTGCAGTGTACGCGCGCGCTATTGGCCTTTTAATCTTTAGGATTGATTATCCAAAAGTTTTGGTTCTTGAAATGGGCGCTGATAAGCCAGGAGATATTGCTGAATTAATAAGTATTGCTAAGCCAGACATTGGCATAATTACCGCGATTAGTGCTGTTCATACAGAGCAGTTTAATAGTATTGCTGGCGTTGTGCGTGAAAAAGGAAAGCTCTTTCGCGTTGTTGAAAAGGATGGTTGGATTATCGTGAATAACGACCGATCTGAAGTTTATGATATCGCGCAAAAGTGCGACGCGAAAAAAGTATATATTGGGCAGTGCGCTGAATTATCTGATAACACCCCTTTTTCAGTATGCGCGTCCGAGATTTCAGTGAGCATGTCAGAAGCTCAAGAAACCGGCATTGCTGGCACTTCATTTAAGATTCATACTGATGGAAAGGTTATTCCGGTTTTGATGAAAGGAATTATTGGGGAGCATTGGACATATCCTGCCATGTACGCGGCAGCTGTTGCGCGCATTCTTGGGGTTCATATGGTTGATGTTACTGAGGGTTTGCGCGAGATTAATCCTCAATCAGGAAGGATGCGAGTTTTAGCTGGCATTAAAAAAACAATTTTAATTGATGATACTTATAATTCTTCGCCAAACGCGGCTAAGAGCGCGGTTGATACTTTAGCGTTATTGCGTATTGGAAGGGAGAAATATTGCGTGTTTGGGGATATGTTGGAGCTTGGTTCTATATCTGAAGAAGAGCATCAAAAATTAGGCATGCTTGTCGCGCGCGAGGGGATTGATTATCTGATTTGCGTTGGCGAGCGCGCGCGCGACATTGCGCGGGGCGCTATAAAAGCAAAGATGCCGAAGGATCATGTGTTTGAATTTGATAATACTAAAGATGCTGGGCTCTTTATCCAAAAGCGTTTGGAGCAAGGGGATATGGTTCTGATTAAAGGTTCGCAAGGCGTGCGCATGGAGCGCGTGACCAAAGAGATTATGGCGCATCCGGAAAAATCAAAAGAACTTCTTGTGCGGCAAAGTAAAGAATGGTTGAGTAAGGCCTAGTGCGTATTTTTGATAATTTCCTCCACTTCTTCCGCATTTTCTGCATCCATCAATTTCACGCGCAATTGCTTTGCCCCATCCCAGCCAGAAACATAGGCCTTGAAATGTTTTTTCATTACAGCGAATGATTTGTGTTTGATAAGTTTTTCGTAGAGTTTGGCGTGCTCTATTAAAACGCGCAATTTGTTATCTTTGCTGGGATAGAAAACGGAGAAAACGGTGTCAAGAGTCGTTTTCTGTAAAAAACGACTCCTGACACCGTTTTCTTTGAAGAACCACGGATTGCCGAAAATTGCGCGGCCGATCATAACGCCATCAACACCGGTCTCCCGGGCTTTTTGATGCGCATCGTCTAAATACGAAACATCTCCATTCCCGATAATAAGCGTCTTGGGCGCGATTTTGTCTCGCATCTGAATAACGCTTTTAGCCAAATGCCATTTAGCAGGAACGCGGGACATTTCTTTTCTAGTGCGCCAGTGAATCGTCAAAGCCGCAATGTCTGTCTTCAGAAGAATAGGAATCCAGGTATCAATTTCATTTTTCGTATATCCAATGCGCGTTTTAACAGAAATTGGCAATTTTGGCGCGCCTTTTTTGGCTGCAGCAATCAAAGCGCGCGCTAAATCAGGGTTTTTCATCAAACCAGCCCCAGCGCCTTGCTTTTCAACTTTCCGGTCCGGGCATCCCATGTTAATATCTAATCCATCAAAACCCAAATCCTGAATTATGCGAGCTGTTTTTTTCATATTATCTGGATTTGCTGTAAATACTTGCGCGACAATAGGCCGCTCTTTCGCGGAAAATTTAAGATTTTTAAGAATTTCATCTTTGTCGCCAAGAGCAATGCCATCCGCGGACACGAATTCAGTCCACATTACATCTGGCTTGCCATACTTTGCGATAATCCGCCTAAAAGCCGCGTCTGTCACGTCAGACATAGGAGCCAAACAGAAGAATGGTTTTTTGAGTTGTTGCCAAAAATTATTCATGTCATCTTGCGCTCATTTGTCATCCCGAGGCTTAATTATATATTTTTAGAAAATAGGATGTGGTAAACGGATTATATAAGTGTAATAGTAATGCCACACAAGCCGAGAGGATCTCGTCTTTAAGAGCTCGAGATGACAATACAAGGCGAGAGAATCTCGCGACTAATAACTATGCTTATTATCAAATAAATCCTTCCAATCAGAATTGAATTTGTTTATAAGCAACACCTTATTTCTGTGGCTTAGCTTTTTTAGCTTCTTTTCGCGCTCAATAGCATACGAGATATTGTCAAAGTGTTCATAATACACCAGTTTATCAGTATTGTATTTTGAAGTAAACCCTGGTATTTTTTTATTTTTATGTTCCCAAATTCTTCTGGATAATGAATTGCATACTCCGGTATAAAATACCGTATGTCGTATGTTTGTTGTTATATATACATAAAAGTTATATTGATTTTGTCTTGGCATGTTTTTGTTTCATAAGATCCTCTCGGCCTGCAAGGATTTTTGTTTTGGACTCCATGATTCGTTTACCACATATTCGATATTATGTAGTATTGTAAGGTCTCGGGATGACAGGTAAAAGGCATGGGAATGGCATCTAAATCTCCTCCTTTTTCTCATGCACATAATTCATCCATTCCTCAATCACTTTTATAAACGCCTTGAACGGAGCCTCTATAATAAAATCCAACGCAAAAATGAAAATGTTAATTTGCGCGAACCGCGTGGACATCCATTTGCCAGCATGCAGAATCGGAATTGTAAAAAACGCCCATAAGCCCCGGATAAATCCTTGCTTTGGGGGCAGGACAATCATTTCCTGATTTGACTGGCGGATGCGGTACGCGAATAAGGAAACAAACGAGAGGAACAAGAGAAAGATAAAAATGCCGATAAACGTGAAATTCAGCGCGATCAAAATATAAATCATCAAACCGAACGAAATGCCAAATAGCATTCCGTACAACAAAGTAAACACCGCGCGCAGGAAAAAGCTACGCTTGCTAGATTTGCGCATCTGAATAATTTCGCCTTGATTTTGGATAATATGATTTATGCCACTTATCATTTGATTGGTGTTTTCTTCATCAGGCAGTTTAGTTGAGAGTGCGATAAGCGCGAGCAAGGCAGGCGGAAAAATTAAATTAATAGCCAAAGGCATATAATCAATTTTGTGAATCAATAAATAATCAACAGGAATTTCCAGAACCACGGCTAATAAAAATTTAGTAATTACCAAATAAATAATACTTCGCTTAATGCCTCGGTGTAAAGAAGCGCGGGATTTTTCGTACTGCTTTTGGCAGATGGCGCGCACCCTTTGCTCAAATTCATGCCCGGTGTTCATATCAGACCAGGCTTTTCCTGGATCCTGCGCAATCGCGTCTTGCAAAATAGTGAAATATCCAACGTATTTCCTGAACAAAGGAGCGAGTTTTTCTTTTATAGGCGAGTTTAAATCTTGCGTTATTGTAGAGTGTATTTCATTCAAATGCTCTCCTATTTCCCGTATAAGATCGTGATTTGCGCGCGTCCATTCTGGATAATAGGTCAATAGCAAATGATATCCAATAGTGTCATTGTCGTTTTTATATAGAATTCGGCTAGTGGCTATATAAATCTGCTTCAAACGTTCTCGATCATTAATTTCATCCTCAATTCTAACGCGCTCCTGAAGATATTCATACATGGCATTGATTGACGCGTGCATTACATATGGTGGCATAAGGAATTCGTCAATTTCCGTTGCTGCTATGCCAGAGAGCCAAAATGAAAGAGAAGAAGAATCATTGATATCTTTTATAGGAGCGTGACCAAGCAAGGTGAAATATTTTTCAAATATAATATCAAGTTCTTTTATTTTTCGTTCAGGGATAGTATTGTTCGGAAGGTACCGCGCGTGGATAAGTTCTGAAATTAGATTTTCTGAGATATTATTTTTATGGCCTGATGAAATCATTCTACGCAAAATGCGCTCAATCGCGTTTCTGCGGATTAAATGTTCTTCTTTATATTCAACCGCGTTGCGCATGCGCTCGTATATAAAAGTTGCCTGTCCAGCGCGGGTGGTTATGGAGATTTTTGGTTCGGTCGGGTCTGTATCTTTTGAGCGCGCTTCTTCCCTGGCCGCGCGCACGATTCGCTGGATTGTTTCTGGTATTTGCATTTCTTTATACTAGCTGATTTTGCTTGTTTTTTCAATTGTTTTATAAAAAAAGTGCCCGGAATGCAAATTGCGCATTCCGGGCTTGGGGAGACAGGGCAGGGGATGCCCTGTTTGGGGCTTACTGCCGGTCGGTCAGATCACGGGCTACTACCGCCGCAATCCTCGCCACCGCCCAGGCAGTAACGAGACGACTCTTTTTTTACCTGATTGACGACCGTACCGTCGAGCAGGACGTTATCGCCGAGCAGATTCGCTGTATTGATGTCCGTAGCCGCGGTAGCCGCGATAGTCGTGGTCGTCGTCGTGGTTTCCGTAGTGGCTGTGCCGACCGCGCTGTTTTCGCCGCCCTCTTTTGTCATCCGAATGACATCATCGCCATTCAGAGTCGTTTCCTCGCTGACCGGGTTGTTGGTCCCGCAGCCGATCATTCCGATCAGGGCGACCAGCGCGATACAGAAGAAAATCATGAAATACTTCATCGGGTGCTCCTTTTTATGAGGTTTTTGGAAAACGATATCACGCTTTGTATTATTCACCTCCCTTCCAAAGCAAGCGCAATATCGGTCTTTTTTACTATTTTAAGAACGGACGAGCATCTTATACTATTTTAAAAATAATGTCAAGAGTGTTAACAAATACAAAAAATTGACTCATATAAAAACGGTGTCAGGAGTCGTTTTTATAAAAACGACTCCTGACACCGTTTTTTAGTTGGTACCGCCACGGGGAATCGAACCCCGATTACCAGGATGAGAACCTGGCGTCCTAGCCGTTAGACGATGGCGGCTTATTGCTAATACTATACGGAATTATTGACAAAAATGCAAGAATGATGTTATTGCGCTGGCATTGTTATTATGATATACTTATAGCAGTATGGATGCATCGCAAAATAAAACACAGCAAGAAATTGACAATGCGCCCGTGGCCTATAAAGAGTTCAGCGAAGCAATGGCTTTGGTTGCGACCAAAGAGCAGTATGATGATTTGAAAAAGAAAATGCGGGACGAATTTGAGAAAGCAGAGAGAAGAATGGGGAATATTGAAGCAAACATGGCAACAAAAGAGGATATAAACCGGTTGACCAATACTGTGGAATCAGTACTGAAAAAGTATATTGATTATGAAATAGAAGAAACAGTGCATGCAAAAAATCATAAAAATACAGAGGATATTCTGGAAAATCATGAAAAAAGAATCACTGGTTTGGAAGCCGCGCCAGCAGGTTTAGCGTAATTTTATTTAGCATTATTATGAGGCGCGCTTTGCGTCTTTTTTATAGGAGAATCAAACTATATGCCAAAAATCAAACCAATATGGATAATCATCGGAATTGTCGTTCTTATTGTCCTTTGGGCATGGAGCGGATACAATGGTCTTGTATCAAAAGACGAAGCAGTGGTAAGCCAATGGGCGAACGTGGAAACCGTGTATCAACGCCGGTTAGACCTTATCCCAAATATCGTGAACACAGTTAAAGGCAGTGCTGCGCAAGATGAAAAGATATTTACAACATTAGCAGAAGCGCGTTCAAAATACGCCGGAGCTTCTTCAATCAACGAAAAAGCCGCGGCAGCCGGAGAAGTTGAATCAGCAGTTGCGCGTCTTTTAGTGATAGTTGAAAATTATCCTGACTTGAAATCACAAGAATCTTTCCAAGCGTTGATCGCTGAATTAGAAGGCACGGAAAATCGCATTAGCGTTGAAAGACGAAGATATAACGAAGAAGTGCAAGTGTATAATGTCCTAATCCGCAAAGTTCCGCGCAACATTCTAGCGAATTTGTTTGGGTTTGGCAGGCATGAACTATTTGAGGCAGCCCAAGGCGCGGAAGATGCGCCGGTTGTTGATTTTGAAGAATAATTTATGCGCCGCATTATTGCCATAATTCTCTTGCTTTTTCCTATTGCAGTACACGCGTACATATCCCCGGGAAACCCGAGCGGTTTTGTGAATGATTTCGCAGGTGTAATGTCCTCGGCCAGCAAGCAAGAGCTAGAGGGATTGCTTCAAGATTATGAACAGAAAACCGGAAACGAAAT
>PCVT01000012.1 GCA_002787075.1 Parcubacteria group bacterium CG11_big_fil_rev_8_21_14_0_20_41_14 | reverse complement strand
CCATTAATTCATCAGAGCGAATCAATGCAAGATGGCCAACATCATCAACTTCAATATTTTTCGCGCCCTCTAAAATAGAGCTTATTTTTGGTTTTATTATTTGATCCTTGCGCGCGCGCACTGATATAATCTTGTTAGCATAGTGCAAATCTTTCATTAAATCCTTCAAAAAACTTGACTTTGGAATCATCTGGCGCGCCGCTCTTGTGTATATTCCTAAATACGCGACTCTTGTTCCTTGGAACGGCGTGCCTGCTGTAATAATTTTTTTAACTCTTTTATTACCTCCTAGTTTTTCCAGATAATAAAGCGATATAAGCCCACCCATGCTATGCGCGACAAATGATACGCGGGAAACTTCTGATTTTTCGCATACTTTTTCAACAAATTGGGAAAGTTTTTTGCTTGTATATTCTATGTTTTTATTAATGCTTGAACCAGGATTAAATACAAACACATTAAATCCTTCCTTTTCAAGCGGGTCTCGCAAATTCAAGGCAATTGATTTAACTGATCTTGAATATCCTTGAACAAGTATAACAACATTATCAGAAAATTTAGCATTGCTAAATCCTTCGTCAATTATATCTTTTATACTAATCCAATTTTTAATAATATCACCTATAAAATGTTTTGCTTCTTTTAAAATTTTTTTCATACACTATTATTGTAGCAGAAAATTTTGTAACCACTCACTAATACCCCAAAGCTTTCCCTAACTCTAGGAAAAACGTGTTAGGAAACCGTTTCCAGAACGTAAGGATGACCGAGGCATTAACCGCAAAGATGCGAGCCCCTTTTTCGGTTTGCGAGCCAAAGGAGCGTTTTCGTTTCAAAACCACATGGCGCAGATTCCGCTCCGCAAGGTTGTTCTCCGGCAGCGCTGTCTTGTAGGAAAGGCACGTAAAAAGCTCATGTTGGTACTGCTGGGTAAGGAGCTTGAGATTCTTTAGTTTCTTGGGCGTATCGCACGGAAGCAGCTGGTTTGCCCCTTGCAGCTCCTTGAGCAGCCGGCCCCGCGCCGCACTGCGTTCTTGTGGGTGGTAGGGTTTGTTGAGCGCCTGTTTGATGTGTCCGTAGATGCCAAGCAGAGCACGATAGAAGCCAATGGCGGATTGGCGCTGTTCATCTGACAGATATGGCATACCGGCAAGTTCTTTTGCGTTTCTAAGGATGTGCACCCAGCATATTTGGTGGTCCATGCCTTCGGGCAGATTGCGGTACGCGCCATAGCAGTCAGACGTGGCGCACCCTGAAAAACCGTCAAGCAGGCTTGCGACGTTGCCCTTGCCCCTGCTCCCGGCATGGAAGAGCGCGGCAGAGGTGGTTGGGGAACAAAGCCCCCAAAGGTAGTTGAGCGCACCCTTAACGCTCCAGCTGGTTTCGTCTATGTTCACGCTCTCTTGTTTCTTGAGTTCTTGGTGTATGCCGTTGTAGGCGGATAAGAGCTTTTTGGCTGATTCTTGCTGTATATGCTGTATTTCTCCGGCTGATATCTTGATGCGGTGGCAGTCGTTGAGGGAACGCGTAATGTCCCGGTAGCTGGTATTGAGGACATAGGTATGGTACAGGACATACTGTTTGACTCCCGGGCCTAATCGCACGCGTTGCCCTGGAGGTATTGGTATCTTGGTTTGCTGTTTTCCGCAGTCGCAGCACGCGTAGCGGTGGATAGTCTTCTTGGTTACGGTCTTTGTGTATTGGGGAATATCCTCAATGTAGATGGTGCATGCGTCCAGTTCTTCAAGCGCGCCGTCGCACGCAGCGCAACGGTCAAGCGTATGGCGCTCATGCGCGGTAACCTCGCTGTCCGGCGGTACTGACCGTTGGTAGGAATGCGTTGGCCGTGTGCGCTGTTGGCCGGACGGCTCCTCCTCAAGCCATTGTTCAGCGCTTGATCCGGAATCAGGATCCGCATCATCTTTCTTGGACTTCTTTCGCTTAAAAAGCATTGATTGGAGTTCGGCAACCAGTATTTTAAGGTCTTGGTTTTCTTGCTGTAATGCGGCAGTTGCTTCAAGAGCTTGCGTTAAAGCAAGCTGGGCTTGGCGCAGCTCTTTCTCAACAGCAATGAGCCGTTGTGCGGTATTCATAATGGTATTGTTTTTTGTTTTTGTTTTGATTCAAGAGGTAGTATACCACAACGGGCATAAAAAAGGAATTCACAGGGTAGT
>PCVT01000086.1 GCA_002787075.1 Parcubacteria group bacterium CG11_big_fil_rev_8_21_14_0_20_41_14 | reverse complement strand
GTAATTGATTTAGGGGAAATATAAAAAACAGTACCAGCCCGCCGATTCGGCGGGTTAGTTCGCGGTAAAAGCGTTAGCAGCTGTTTTATGGATGTTTCTGTTGTATTAAAAGATGGAAATACATTGATGAATGATTTCAATGGGTCAAGCGGTTGAGCCATTGAAAATAAGCAAAATTAACCCTTTAGCTTGATTTTTAATTTATTAGGCGCATACTAATAATATGTCCCAATATTACAACCCCCATCGCACCCGAAATATCTATAACCCAAAATCAAAAGAGCCATTCAAACTATCCCGCTCAAGAATAGAGCAGTTTTTGAATTGTCCAAGATGTTTTTATTTGGATAGGCGATTAGGAGTAGCCCAACCCCCTGGATATCCGTTTAATCTTAATACTGCGGTAGACACATTGCTAAAAAAAGAATTTGATATACATCGCGCGAAAAATAAGGCGCATCCATTAATGAAAGAATATGGCCTAGACCTTGTGCCATTTCAACACGAGAAAATGGATGAATGGCGCGAGAACTTTAAAGGCGTGCAATATCATCACAAGCTAACTAATTTTACAGTAACCGGCGCAGTTGATGATGTGTGGGTTGATGCTCCCACCACCCCTAACCCCTCCTCAGGCAGGAGGGGAACCACTTTGTATGTGGTGGACTATAAAGCAACAAGCAAAGATGAAGAAATAAAAGAACTAAATAAACCTTGGCAAGATGGATACAAAAGACAGATGGAAATATACCAATGGCTATTGCGAAAAAATGGATTCGTGGTCTCTGACACAGGATATTTTGTATATTGCAACGGAAAAACAGATAAAAAAGCATTTGACGGAAAACTAGAATTTGACATCAATATAATTCCATACAAAGGAAGCGACAAATGGATTGAAGGCGCGATTAAAGACGCGCGCAAGTGCTTGCGATCAAATAAAATCCCAAAACAAGGGAAAGATTGCGATTATTGCGCATATAGGAAAGCAGTGGAAAAAGTGGTATTATAAAAGTACATTAAACGACTCCTGCCTGCCCGCCGAAGCCCTGCCTGCCCGCAATGCAAAGTATAGCTTTTGCAGGCGGGTACTCAGAGCGAAGGCCGGACACCATTTATCCTTTTGAAAAAACTTGCGCGATTCTTGCGCGATTCTTGCGCGATTATTTCAAATATGCTATAATTTAAGCATGTTCAGCCCAAAATATTCAATTACCACCACAATAGTAAAAATGCTTACCGCTATTGCGGAATCAAAAGCAGTTATTGAGCGCGCCAAAATTCTGCCAAAACAGGAGCTGAATTTGCGTAGGCAGGCGATAATCAGAATGACGCACAGTTCAACAGCCATAGAAGGAAACATGCTGAACATGGACCAAGTAAAGAAATTGTACGAGAATAAAAAGATAGACGCTCCGGACAGGGATACATATGAAGCACGCAATTATCTTAAAGCAATCCAATATATAAGCAAAATCGCGGACAATAATCAGGACATTACCGAGAAAACTTTGTTAAAAATCCACAAGCTGGTAACAAAAAAGACCTTGCCTGAAGAAAGTTCTGGGAAATATCGGACCAGGCCAGTATATATTGTGCGCAGAAGATTCGGCATGGTACAGGAAGTGGTATATACAGGCCCAAGTCCGAAAAAAGTAGAAAAAATGTGTTTTGATTTGATTGAATGGATCAAGCATTCGGAAAAAGAAGAAATCAGCCCAATCATTGTTGCCGGAATCGCGCATCAAGAAATCGCGGCCATACATCCTTTCGCGGACGGAAACGGTCGCACCGCGCGCGCATTGTCTACTCTTATTTTATACAAGCGAGGATATGATTTTCGCCAGCTTTTTGCCTTGGAAGATTATTACAATGAAGACAGGCAAGAATATTATAATGCCATTAATATTGGAAAAACATATGAGCAGAGAAAAGTTGATTTTACTTTTTGGCTTGAATATTTTGTTAAAGGATTCAAAGAGGAGATTGATGATGTGAAATTAAAAGTTCTCCAGTTGAGCTCAAAGAAAGTGAGCCAAAAGAATGATTCAAAAGTATATCTTACTGAGCGCCAAAGAAAGATTTTGGATTTTTTGGATATAAATAATCAGATTACAACCAAAGACGCGGAAGATATTTTAAGCGCTCCAAAAAGAACCGCGCAAATGGAGCTTCTTAAGCTTAAA
>PCVT01000192.1 GCA_002787075.1 Parcubacteria group bacterium CG11_big_fil_rev_8_21_14_0_20_41_14 | reverse complement strand
CGCTTACTCCATCTATGCGCATCAAATCAGCAATCAATGCGCTGCTCTTATCTTCATCAATAAATGACACGCTATATACCATTTCTGTTTTATGGTTATTTTCTTTCGCGCTGATATTCAAAAGCATGCTGTTCTTTAGATATTTTTCAAATAATCCAGCAAAATTATCTGGTTGCTTTTTTGCATAATCAATCGTGAACACAAGCAAATATTCATTTTTATGCAATGCCCCGAAATTGGTTTTGTATAAAATCCAGATAATCAGAAGCACCGCGATTGTTGAGATAATTGCGATTACATGATTATTTGTTCCAACAGCCATGCCTTCAACCAAGCTGAAAAAAATGTATCCCGTGTCTTTTGCTTCTTTGACTGGCGTGCGGAAGCGTATGATTGAAAACGCGCCCAAAAGCCCAAACGCGATTGCCAAGCTGTTGCCAATTACCATCATTGCTATGGTAGTGATAACACTTATCAGAATCAAGGTAAATAAAAAGCTTTGGGAATAGGATAATCCTTTATGCGTATTCTTGTACACTAAAGCAATTACCAAAGCTAAAATAAATGTTAGAGCCAA
This sequence comes from Parcubacteria group bacterium CG11_big_fil_rev_8_21_14_0_20_41_14, assembly GCA_002787075.1. Classification (GTDB taxonomy): domain Bacteria; phylum Patescibacteriota; class Patescibacteriia; order UBA2169; family UBA2169; genus CG1-02-41-12. Next base: position 1,957 of record PCVT01000192.1, on the reverse strand, counting down.
ATTCAAAATAACATTAAAAACTGTAAAATTTCCTTGGCTCGCGATATTAAATAATTCGTTCATATTGTTGTGTTAATAATTGTTTATCTATGTTGAAAAAATAATTTCTTGAGGCGTTTATTTCTGGCAAGCTATAACACGCTTCAATCGAATGGCAGTATTTGGAATACGCGATCCTCTCAAGATTATACTGGTCAATAATTTCTTTGATATAATACGGCAACCTGCCATTGAATTTGATTTCCATTATTACGCCATCAGATAGCACTTGCGTATCTAAATCATGTTCAAACAAATTTTCGCTTATTTTGGCTCTGATATTATAATCAAACGTAATTCTAAAATTTTTGTTATATGTTCCAATATATGGCTCTCGTATATATCCTACCAGAATTTTCGGCTCAAGGCACTTAGTAAACCTCTCTTGATCATACTCTTCTATTATATTCTGCGCATCTTTTTTGTTGGCAAAATCTATATTGCCGAAACTTTCATTTTTGATAAAATTATTATATTGCTCTTTATCCATCAAAATTCTGTCTTTAAGGATAATAGCATCATGCTTGCGCTTAATTTCAAAAAAAATATTTCCAGCAAATAAATCATCTTTTTTGTAAGCGCGCAAACGTATTTTTTTTCTTCGCACTGATCCGTCAATTTTCTCATAATAATAGTAAAATTTCGGACTGTCGTAATATAAGCTTATTACTTCATAAAACCCTTTATTGGAATCTCTGGCAAAACCATCTAAACTTACGTATTGCCGCAATCGCTTTCTAATCTGGTTAAACTCATCAAAACTTAACAAATATTTGAACTCAAACCGCTGAAAATGTAGTTTTGTCTCTTTCATACGCGCGTTTCTAAAAACTCTCCCACAATCCAGCTGGCGCTTGGTTGGCATCTATATCAAGATATTGTTTTAACACTGAAGTATCGCCAGCGCTATGATCCTGGATTTCTGAATTTTCATCTTTTTGCGTTTGTGTCTGATTGTTTTCAAAAACCGAATTATACACATTCGCGGTTCCGCCAGTCAGATATATTGCTTTCTTCATATACGCGTTCACGCCAATGTCATTATTTTTAATAATTGAATTGATGATTGGAGTTATTGATCCATCTTTCACTTCAACGCCGATATGGCAATTATCTAAAATATTATTGAAGACAACGGTGTTTATGGTGCGCTCCCCAATGCTGATGCATTTATCCCCAGAGCGCTCTATTTTGTTATTTTTTATAAGTACTGATGAGCCACTCAAATCTATGCCATCATTTCCATTATCCAAAAACATATTATTTGAAATTTCTCCGGACGCGTAATCTAAATCAAATCCGTCCGCGGAATTTTCTTTAAAAATATTTCCAGATGCTGTCACATTGCCGTATTTTACATTAAGCCCATCATCAGACGCGGATCCGGAAAAAGAAGAATTACTGATTGCCACATCTGAATAATATATTGATGCCATGCCGCTCAAGAAAACCCCATTGATATAATCGCTTCCACCGCCATCAATATTTACATATTCCAATAAACTTTTATTGTCATTATTATTTAGGATGCCAAAACTTCCCCATGGCTCATCCGGATTCAGGCGACGGAACGTGATTGGCTGGCTACTTGTGCCCTTAGCTTGTACCGGACTATATGAAACAAACGAAGCGCCGGGCGCGAAATATACGGTTGTGCCGGGCATAATGCGAACGAGCGTGTTTTTAGGCGCAACAACGTCTTGATTAAAAACATAGGTTCCGGCCGACAGAATAATATTATTTTCTGATTTTTTAAATTGCGGATACATGCTAATAAAATCATCAACTGTTTGGCTGATTTCGTCAAAATGAGCAAAGGTGGAAACATCAGATAATTGAATTGAATTGATTTCAACCGGCTCCTTGGTAATGGCGTTTACGAGATTAATTTTAATTTTTGAAATATCCTCAATAGTGC
>PCVT01000038.1 GCA_002787075.1 Parcubacteria group bacterium CG11_big_fil_rev_8_21_14_0_20_41_14 | reverse complement strand
ATCAAGGGAAAAATCCGTCATCATCTGTTTTGCTAGGTGATGAAGCAAGCGTAAGTTCCAAAATGGTGAGTCAAAATGCAGTTCCATTACGGTTTATTGATCATATCAATAGGCCGGTAATAGGAGGCATTGATTCTGTATTGATTTATCGTGGCAAGTTTTTAGTAGCTGCGACTGAATCAGAAGCAGATAGCAATGGAATCGTTATGGCGAATCTTACCACTCTGCCAGGGGATTTCACTGGGGATGGATTTGTCCATTTTGATGATTTTTTCGTGTTCGCGGATAATTTTGGAAAAAATATCCAAGAGCTTGAGTTTTCCAACAAACCAATGGATTTGGATGGAGATGGAACCATTGGATTTCAAGATTTCTTTGTTTTTGTGGACCACTTTGGCCTGAATATGGGGACACGGGCCGGAAAAGCTATTGTTCTGCCAATTTCGCAAGAAATACTGGATCGTGTATCTAGTTTGAATGGGCCAGCGCGATATATGGCAGAACAATTGATTGTTTTTTGCCGAGACGAAACCGATATTTCAGGTGTTGTGTCCGCGATTAAGGGAAAATATCCTGAAGTTGCGGAATATACACCCTCAGCCGCGCCAAAAGAAGCTGGCTATTTTGTTCCTTTGCGGTTTGTTGTCTCCAATGGAGGCGAATTTGCGTCCATTGACACAACAATAAGCAAGGATTGGGCAGGTCTTATTAACGCGGTAAATACGTCTTGGTCTGATAAGGAAAATATTATCACTATCCATGTGAGAACTTTTCCTAAAGTAAAATACAATGCTTTGGACCGAATTGTCGTTGGCGCCGAAGAAGTATCCAAATTCTCTTTTTGGGATTTCTTTGAGTATGATGGAAGAGACTTTCTTTTCGGCGTCTATCCCGCGATTTCCGGTATATCAGTACAAGATAGCAACTTGGTAATTGGGCTTAAAGATTCGTCTTTAACCGATTATCAAGTAACTTTGTTTGTAAGAACTAAGGATGGTTTGATTGGCGAGCATAAGCTAACCATTCACCATGCTTATGTTTTGGTTAGCTACACTCTTGTCTTCCCGGACACTCTACGGGTTGGGGATTTGGTAAATCCCCAACTTAGCAGAAATGTGTTTTGGGATGGAACTTACCGGTTCAGGGAAGATTCTACAAATCTTTCCCTAGTCACTGTAGTTGAACCAGATCGATTTGATCATGCTGGATTAACTTCAGTATCTGTTACATCCGGCGGCCAAACCTATACTGAAACAGTTTTGGTTCGCCCAAGAAAGGAGCGTGATTTTCTTAGGATTCTGGGCGTTAACGCTCTGCCTTTGAAAGGGCGGATTTCCGTAGACGTGTTATCTGGAATTGATTCAGTGGTTGTATCGCTGAATCTGAATGGATATGATGTGCCAAAGCGCGCAATCGCAGTTTTTAACGATTCAGCGGTTGCGGAGTTTTCCGTGCGCTTTCCGGAAAATCAGAATCTCAACATTTTTGCTGAGGCAACTGATAGATTCGGAAACAGCGACACATTGCGCACAGTGATTGAGGTCGGCGACCTAACTGCGCCAGCAGTTCGGATAGATGCCTCAAAAACATCTGTCAAGGATGATAAGATTTTTTTTGGCGCGGTGGTTAATGACGCGGGTGGATTTTCCAAATCCGTAAACCCGTTTACTGTTAGCGCGGTTGATACTGTGCGAAAAGAAGAAGTCTTCTCTCGCGCGACCGCGTTTGTGAGCAATGGTGGAGATACATACGTGGCTTGGGGTGATGTGGATGTCCGCAACACCACTGGTGGGCTCCGTATCTTGCGCTTGTCATTTAGAGTGCAGGACGATGGCGGGAACGTGGCTGTCAAGGATACTATCCTTGTTCAATACGCGTATGTCGCGCCGATAGAGCCGACTAATCCGCCTACGCCACCGACTCCGTCTCCAATTTCAGCGCCCGAGATTGTTGTTAGTCCGCTATCACTCAATCTCACAGCGCAAATTGGAAATACGCAGACAGCACAGGTAGCGGTTTCCAATTCTGGAAACGCGAACCTCAATCTGTCTAATATTTCCATCACTGGAGCTGGATTGAGCGTCTCGCCAACATCTGTGGTTATCGGGCATTCTGGTCAGCAGATTTTGGATATCACTTTCGCTCCAGCTGCGGCAGGAGTAGTTAATGGTGTTCTCACTATTAACTCAAATGACGCGGATGAGGGGATTGTGAATGTCGCGATTACCGCGACTGGAACCACTGCGCCTGTAGCAAAGATGAGCGTGTCTCATGCGCAAATTGCATTTGGGGATACGATTATCAATAGAAGT
>PCVT01000215.1:10739-13379 GCA_002787075.1 Parcubacteria group bacterium CG11_big_fil_rev_8_21_14_0_20_41_14 | reverse complement strand
TTCTTGTTCTTTCTTTTTCAAAAATACTTCCAACTGCCCCGGGTTTTCAGCTGTAAATTTTGATGTTTTGTCTTCTGCAACTTCGCTCACTAGGCCGTATTTCATCAGAGATTTTAACACAAAATACGCGGTTGCGCGGTTAATGCCGCTCTTTTTGGCAATGTCATGCGCGGACGCGGCGCCTAGCTCTAAAGCGGCTAGATATATCTTTGCTTCTTTTTCGGAAAGCCCTAAATTTTGGAGTTCTTTTTCTATCATATAAGGCATTATACCATTTTTTTAAAAACTCTGCTACAATATCAATATATGCAAAATACACAAGACATTTTAGACCGCGCAGTGGAGCAGGTGATTGTGCGCAAGGATTTGGAAAAGCTTTTAGAATCAAAGAAAAAACTAAAAGTATATTTGGGTATTGACCCCACTTCAACGCGCATACATCTTGGCAATGCCATTCCTTTGCGAAAATTGCGCGATTTTCAGGACGCTGGGCATGAAGTGATATTTTTAGTGGGCAGTTTTACCGCGCTTATAGGAGACACATCAGACAAAGACGCCATGCGAGTTCCGCTTTCAGAGAAAGAAATAGAAAAGAATTTCCAAACCTATAAAGAGCAAGCAGCGAAGATTCTTGATTTTTCAAAAGCGCGCATAGAATACAATGGAGAATGGCTTTCAAAGCTTTGTTTTGAAGATATAGTAAAGCTTGCTCAGCATTTCACAGTACAGCAGATGATAGAGCGGGACATGTACCAAAAGCGGCTAAAAGAAAGCAAGCCAATCGGTTTGCATGAATTTTTATATCCTCTTATGCAAGGATATGATTCAGTGGAGCTGGAAGTTGACATTGAAATAGGCGGCAATGATCAGTTATTTAATATGCTAGCCGGCAGAACCCTCTTGAAAGCGTATAAGAATAAAGTAAAACATGTTGTTGCCACTCCTTTGATAGAAGGACTTGATGGAAGAAAAATGAGCAAGTCATACGGCAATACTATCAATATTACCGATAAGCCCAATGATATGTTCGGCAAAATAATGTCCATGCATGATGATTTGATTATCAAATATTTTGAATTATGCACAGACATTCCAATGCATGAAATTCATGAAATCGCTGAAGGCCTGAAGAACGGAGATAATCCGCGCAACGCGAAAGCGTATTTAGCGCGCGAAATCGTAAAGCTTTATCATTCTGAAAAAGAATCAACTAGCGCTGAGCAAGCTTTTGAGAACGTGTTCGTGAAAAAGGGAAAGCCAGATGATATCAAAACAGTTAAAATCAAATCAGGATCTTATCAATTAGACGAACTATTAGATGAGCTTGAATTAGCACCGTCAAAAACAGAAGCAAAACGCTTGGTTGAGCAGGGCGGAGTAAAAATTGATGATAAAGTTGTGTCTGATTGGAAAAAAAAGATAGACATTAAATCAGATATGATTGTGCAGGTTGGAAAGCGGAAGTTCGCAAAAATTAAAATAAAATAAACATAATTAGAGTGAGTATCAAAAAACGGTGTCAGACACTGGGGGAAAAGTGTCAGACACCGTTTTTTTATAGTCCTTTGCGGTAGAATTGCGCTGCTTCTTCTGGGGTGATTGAGTTTATGATAATACCAGAGCCAATTTCAACGCCAGCCCAGAATTGACCTCTTGGAGTTATTTTCATATATAAATGCTGGTTCTCGTCAAACACGATTTGGTGGAAATAGTAATTATATGAAAGCCCTAGTTCGTTGATTTTGCATAAAGCATGCTTTAAGATTTTAGCGAATGATTTTCTTTCTGCTTTGTCTAGTTGCGTGATATTATCCTTATGCTGTTTCGGAATAATCCATATTTCATAATTGTGCATGGACGCGTAAGGAGTGAAACAGGCAATATTCTTGTCTTCCCAAACAGCGCGCTCTCCTGCCATTTCTTTTTTGATTATATCGCAGTACACGCATGTGCCATGCGTTAATTTGTAGTTAAGCTGTTTTTGGGATTTGTCCATCAAATGAGGGGGAATAAAGTCAGTGGCAAAAATCTGCGAATGCGCGTGCTGGATTGAAGCTCCGGCTTTGCCTCCGTCATTCTTGAAAATAATTATATATTGTATATTTTCTATTTTCTGGATTTCTTCAGTGCGCTTGGCATATGCTTCTAAAATCTCGGCAATATGCTTTTCAGGCAAAGCATCAAGCTCAATGTTAGGGTCTGGGGTTTCAATTATTACTTCTTGCACGCCATATGCTTTTTCATTGTCTAGCGTGATTGCTGGAAAATCATTTGGAATAACTTTAATGCGCCAGTTTCCTTCTCTGCCTATGGTTAAGGTTGCTTTTCTATTTTTTACGTTTTTCGGGTGGAACACTGATTGTTCAGGATTATCATAAGCATGCACCTTTTGCGGCACTTCCAAATCATGGGGCCGCTTTTCTCGGCGTGGAGCTATTATGACGTATTTGTCCTGTATATAATCTTTTCGCAATTCTGCTTTTGGCCCTTTGATTTGGTGGGTAGACGGGTTTTGTTTTGGCATATATTTTGCTTCCCCTCCTTTATTAAGGAGGGGTTAGGGGTGGTTATTTATTTTTGTGTTGTTCTATTATTTTATAATACAACTTTTCGTAATTATCCACCATTTTTTCAACTGAA
>PCVT01000215.1:0-10683 GCA_002787075.1 Parcubacteria group bacterium CG11_big_fil_rev_8_21_14_0_20_41_14 | reverse complement strand
ATATTTTTTTGACCGCGCCAATCATCTGTTTTTCATTTTTTACCACATAGCCAGTTATACCATGTTTGACAATTTCCGGAACCGCGCCTTTATTAAACGCGATAACCGGGGTTCCGCATGCCATTGATTCTATCATTACCAAGCCAAACGCTTCCTTCCATCTGTCTGGGAATAGAAGTATTTTCGCGTTTTGATAGTATTGCTTTGTTTTTTTATGCGGCTGAATGCCTTTATACTGGATATTATTGCTGAGATATTTTTGAATTTTATTATTCCAGAATTCTTCGCGTTGCCCTTTTGGCGCGAATTTTTCGCCAATAAGCTCAAGCGGAAGTTTTATTTTCTTAGCCACCATAATAGCTGTATCAGGGCCTTTTTCTTCGATAATTCTTCCTACAAACAAAAGATCTTTTTTGGGTTTTTTGTTAAAGCTGAAGTTTTTTAAATCAATGCCATTGTGCACGGTTTGAATGAACGATATTAAAGGAGCTTGATGAGAGTGTCGATTGCTTAAACTATTGAAATAGATTTGTTTAAAATTATTTTTGTAATATGCGAATAGTTTGTTATAAAATTCGTCATATGAACTATGGTAAGTTATAAGAGTTGGTATTTTAGATAACGCGGCTAATGGAAGCGAGAGTTCTGTGTGCGCGTGTACGATATCAAATGCATCAGACGTATACGCGTCTAGAAGCGCTGTTTGGTCATTGAGCGCCATGACTCGCCTGCTAGTTCCAATAAGATTCCTTTGTATTAATTCTTTTATTGTTTTATTGCGCTTTAAGTCAGTAATTTTTTTATTTATAATTTTTGCCCTGGATTTTGATTTTGGCGCGGCTATTAAAGTGACTTCATGGCCTTTTTCTGCAAGCAAATTAGCAAGATAATAGGTAAGCCAAAGCGGAGCATGAATAACCTTGCTTGATGGAGGGACTGTATCTGTAGTTGTGCAGAAAATAGCTATTTTTAGTTTTTTAGGCATATGTTTTGAATAATTGCTCATATTCATTAATCATTTTTTCGAGAGAAAAATGCGCTTGCGCGTGTTGCGCGCATTTTTTTCTTTGTATTTTTTCGATATGCTGTATTTTTTTCGCGATAGAATCCGCGCTTGATTCAATAAAGCCGGTTTTGCCGATAATAATAGCTTGGCTAGCTATTCCTGTGTTGGTTGCGATAACTGGAGTTCCGCACGCGAGAGCTTCAACTATTGCCAAACCAAATGATTCTTCAACTTGCGACGGAAAAAGTAATACTTTAGCGTTTTGATAGTATTTGGCTAACTGTTTGGACTTGATATATCCGATTATTTTTATATTTTTATCTAAATAGGGTTCAATTTTTTCTTTAAAATATTTTTGTGATGCTTCATCGCTTGGAACATTTCCAGCAAGAATAAGCTGTATATTTGCTTTTTTACATGCCAATATCGCCATATGGGCGCCTTTTTCTTTAGTTATTCTTCCTACAAACAAAGCATAATTTTTTGGTTGCGCGTTATATGAAAATTGTTCAATGTCTATGCCATGCGGTATTGTTTTTATAATATTAAAAAGTTTTTTATCTGTTAATTTTTTTTGTCTGTCGCTTATCGCGATAAATATATTATTTTTTTTGTTTGTCCGCAAAGAATATTTTTCAAATTGCGTAAGATTTTGCGGCACTGTATGCAATGTATGGATTATTTGTTTTTTCGCGAAACAAGACAGTGCAACGCTGTTTCTTATATCATGCGAATGAATTATGTCATATTTTCCACTGTTAAGCCCTTCTATCGCGTGCGTGATATTGATTAAATCTGCTTGTACAAATTGCCTTGTGTAAAACGAAGAGCCAAGTCCGTACTTTTTATCATATTGGCTGTATATGGATTTAAAGCCAAAATGAACTAAATTAGCCTTAGTTTTTGATCCTTTTGGCGCGTACATGTCAACTGAATGCCCGCGCTGAACAAGCCCATCAGCTATTTGAGTTGCAATAATTCCTGGCGCGAATATAGCGTCTTTTGGAGATGGGTGTTCTTTGTGGCAGTTAGTTAAAACCGCGATGCGTAGTTTTTTCATATAGCTTATTATCTCATTTTTTCGCGTTTGAAGCAAAACAGAGGCTTATGGCCTCTATTTTGATTTTAATACTTTTTTATATAACTCAATATATTGCGGAACAATTATGTCAGGCCTATATTTCTTTTTTACCGCGTTTAGACCGTTTATGGACATGGAGAGCCATTTATTTTTATCAGATAAAATATCAATCGCGTTTTTGCTCATCTGATCAACATTGCCGATTTTTGAGAGTATTCCTGTTTTGTTGTCAGTTATCATTTCTGACATGCCAAGAGTATTTGATCCAATAACTGGAACTCCGCATGAGAGCGCTTCTAAGGCAGAAAGATTAAATCCTTCTTTTTGAGATGGAAGCAGAAAAATGTCAGACATAGATAGAAGCTTTGCCACATCAAGCTGAAAACCAAGGAAATGAACTTTGGATTCTAGTTTGTATTTTTTTACAATCCGCTTGATTTTCGGCATATCAGGACCATCTCCCACTAACAAGAGTTTTGACGGGATAACATTTGATACATTTTTGAATATCTTAATTACATCTTGAACTCTTTTGACTGGCCTGAAGTTTGAAACATGGATTAGAATTTTTTCATCTGTCTCCGCGAAAATATTTTTTAGAGAGCGCAGTTTGCTACGAGATGTTTTTTGGGTAGTAACGAAATTATATATAATATGTGGCTGTGTTTTTAGGTTGTAGTTTTTCTTTGCTTCTTTTGCCAAAGAATCAGATACAGCGGTAAGCGCGTCGCATTCTTTTAAGGCAAACTCAGCAGTTTGGTTCAAGTTTTGGTCTTTGCCCATAATCGTAGTGTCAGTACCATGCAAAGTAGTTATAACCTTTACTTTTTTTCGTACCATTTTGCGCGCCATTGAAACAGAAACCGCGTGAGGAATAGCGTAATGCGCGTGAACAATATCAAGCTTTTCCTCGCGAATGACTTCCGCTATTTTATTAGTTAGCGCTATGGTGTATTGCGAATCTTTAAATAATGGATATTCTATTGCGTCAACTTTATGAAAAGTTATATTCTCTGGCCAATTTTGACTTAACTTAAAAGGAATCTCATAGCTAATAAGATGTATTTCATGATTTCGATTGGCAAGCTCTTGGGCTAGGGAAGTGGCAAATCCTCCGCTTCCTCCATAGCTTGGATAGCATACTATTCCTATTTTCATATCAAGGTGTTTAATGTATTTTTGAGCTTATTGAAAAACTTCTTTTTTCCATTCTTGATTGTTTGTATATTTGATTCTTTGTTAAACCTATTTAAAATATACAGTATATTATAAATTTTTTCTACGCATAAGTATTGTTCAACAATTGATTGGTTGCTTGAGAGCTCTAAATAGGAATCAATAAAGCATTTTTGCCAATTTTCATCCATAATAGCGTATGTCCAAACGCTTGCTATGTCCATTGCTGGGTTGCTTATTACTGCGTCTTTCCAGTTAATCAGGCCTGCGTTGGCCTTATCATGCAGTATATTTTTTGGCTCTAAATTTCCATGGCAAAAAACAAATGATTCCTGAATTTTTATGTTAGAAACCTTTTTTTCTATTTTTTCAATTTGCACTTGAGTAATTATTTTGCTTTCAAGAAGATTGCGCGAGAGATTTTTAATTTCTTTTATAACTGCTTCAATTTTCCTTGAATTAAGTTGTTTGTCATCTGTGGTTGAAAGCAGGTGAATCTGCAAGTAGTAGATTCCAAGAGAAAGTTTTTTAGCAAGAGATAAGTTTTTCATTATTTCCGGGGAAAAGCCGGTTTGCCAGTTTCCAAAATTTTCTCCTTCAATAAACTCGCGCGTATGCCATACGAAATTTTTTCCAACTCTGGATTTTATTATATTTGGAAGAAGAGCATGGTGCCCGTTCTTGAGCGCGGATATTCGCTTGAGAATATATACTTCATTTGCGAGAGATTTTATAGTTTGCGCGTCATTACTTAAAGATGCTTTGAAAAATATTTTTTTCTTTTCATTATCAAGCGCGTCAGTGCGGTAATATAGCTGGTTTTCTTTTTTTTGCGCGATAACAGATTCACTTGGCTTAAGGCCGAGTTTTTTAATTTTTTCCTGTACTTGTTTTATGAATTTATCTTGCATATTATTCGTTTTGATTGACAATGCTTTGCGCTTCTTTTAAAACAGTATTCGCGTTTTCTGGTTCTGCTGGGGACTTTAACAAGAAGTAAATAGCAGAGCGAAGAGCTGTCCAGGCAGAGTATAATTGTATTCGTTTTTCAATATCCTTATCTTTTTTGATATCACGCGCTGTGAAATATCCTCGCAGAAACATATCTTGATAATGTTTGATTTTCTCGGCGCTTAATCGGCCTAGAGACATAAACCGGAACTGCTGGATAAAGTTGGCAATGTCCCGAGCATAGTCAGAAACGCAGATATCTGTGAAATCAATTGCGCTCACCTTGTTGTTGGATTTGTTGATGATGATATTTTCCGGATGAAAATCTCCATGCACCAGAGCAAGATTTTTCTGGTCATCCAAATTTTTATTCTCCCATTCAACTAGCGCTTTAAAATTTTCTTTCACAGTGTCAAAATATTCTGGAAATTTTTGCTCAATTTTTTTTAAGAATTTTTCAGGGCCAGGAACTATTGTTTCTATTCTGCTATTCTGCTTATTTAAATTTTCAGCGCCGTTAGTTGTAATTTCGTGCAAAGTAGAGATCCATTCTGCTGTCTGCTTTATATAATCAGAAATATCAGCATTTAGTTTTATGTAGTGCAGAAGATTTTCCCCCTCAATTCCTTGGTAAAAAAAAGCATTTCTATGTTTGTCAAAAAGGATTGGCTTTGGAAGGAATATATCCGTGTTTTTAAAGCCATTTTCTTGTATGAAAATTAAGGCATTGAACGCGTTTTCGCGGTTTTGGTCAGAAGAGGAAGAACAGAAAATCGGCTTGTCTTTAAAAGAAGGCGAGTTATACTGTATAATCACATGATGCGATTGTGTTCCTATATTACGCTTTATCGGCTTTATGGTCAAGATAGAGAGATCATATTTTTCAGCGAAATCAGGAGCTTGATCTTTAATCAATCGCGCGACAAATTTAGAGTCAAAAAGCTGTTTTATTTTTTTCTGATGTTCAGTGTCCATAATATTAATTTTTGTGATTTTCTTTTTTGAATTTAATGGCTTTTTTGAAAAGCGCGCTGTATTTTTCAGCTGGAATTTCCCAGGAACTTGATTGTTTCATTCCTTTTTGCACTAGTTTTTTCCACGCGTCTTTATGCTGGTATGTTTCAATAGCTCTAATAACCGCGATTAAGAATTGGCTTGATTCATATTCTTTAAATATAAATCCATTTCCTTCTGCTTTTTTAGGATCATAATCAGTCACAGTGTCAACTAATCCTCCAACCGCGTGCACCACAGGCACGCTTCCATACCGCATGCTTATAAGCTGTCCTAATCCGCATGGCTCAAACCTAGAAGGCATTAAGAATATATCGCTTCCAGCGTAAATTTCAACTGCTTTTTTGGTGCTAAATTCCAAGTGCGCGCCTACTTTTTTTGGATATTTTTTCTGCAGTTTCTTGAAAAAATCCTCATACTTTTTTTCGCCAGTTCCAGCAATTACTATTTGGATATCTTGGGCAAGAAGATCATCCGCGATTTGCATGAGCAAATCAAATCCTTTCTGCTCAGTGATTCTTGTTACCATGCCTAAAATTGGAATATCCTTATTCTGAGGAAGCTTGAATATTTTTTGAAGGTATGTTTTATTTTCCTCTTTTTTATCAATGGATCGATAATCATAATTTGTTTTTATTTCTTTGTCTTTTTTAGGATTGAATATGCTGTAGTCAATTCCATTTACAATTCCGAACACTCTGTCTTTGCGATTTTTGAGAATTCGGTTCAAGTCCTCTCCGAATTTAGGAGTCATTATTTCTTTGGCATATTGTTCTGACACAGTATTTATGATGTCCGCGTTCACAATAGCTCGCTTGGCAAAATTGATTCCAAGAATCCCTGATTTGTCAGCAAAGCGGGGAAGCCGCGAATATCCATTATCTATTTTTTTGCCAGCGCCTTTATCTGATCCCATCTGGAACGCGAGGTTGTGTATTGTGTACACGCTTGCGCTATGTTTTAGGCATTCTGATTTTTGGAATCGTTTTTTTAGAAAATAGGGAATAAGGCCTGTGTGCCAATCATTGCAATGGATAATATCTGGTTTTATGTTTAGAAGTTCTATTAGCTTAAGGCACGCAAGATTAAAAAAGAAAAATCTTTCATTCGCTACTTTGGTTCCATAAATTGTTTTGAAGTTGAAAAAATATTCTTTGCGGTCTATGAAATAGATTGGCAAGCCATCCATTAAATATGCTTTGTAATAGTCAAAGCTTAGAGTTTTTGTTTCGTCCATTTCAACTTGAATGTCGTTGCCTAATTTTTTCAGGCCATTTTTTTTGATGTCAATCACTCCGTGTAGGGGAGTTATGGCAATTACTTTATGTCCATTTCTTTTTAGGGCTTTTGGAAGAGATCGGGCTACATCTCCAAGTCCGCCTGCTTTTGAGAAGGGCGCGGTTTCGGCAGCGATAGTTACTATTCTGAGTTTATCAGACATATTGCTTGGTTTGCGCGCAACAGATGGCGCAGGCAAGGGCGTCTGCCGCGTCATCTGGCTTGGGAATTTCTTTTAAATTTAAAATTGTCTTTACCATTTGTTGGATTTGATTCTTGTCCGCTGCTCCATATCCAGTTAATGCTTGTTTTATCTGCAAAGGAGTGTATTCATGTATTTGCGCTTTTGCCTGCTGGGCCGCGAGTAAGCAGATGCCGCGTGCGTGCGCTATTGTGATGGCTGTTTTGGCGTTTTTCGCGAAGAAGATGCTCTCTATGCCTATTTTGCTTGGTTTATGCTTTTTTATGAGCTTTTCTATGTCTTTGTATAGGTAATCTAGGCGTTTGGCTAAATCGTCTGCTTTACTGGTTTTTATTGTGCCATATGTTATTGCTTTGAATGTGCTTTTTTCCGCTGATATTACGCCAAATCCTGTGTCAGCGATTCCTGGGTCTATGCCTAGTATGATCATAATTATGCTTCATTGGTAAAATAGTCGTTTACGTCTTCTAGTTCGTCTAGGGCGTTTTTTAGGGTTTGGAGCTTGTTTTTCGCATTTTCATCAAGCTGGATTGTGGTTTTTGGGATATATTTGATTCCTTCTTTTTCTGTTTCTCGGTTGAAATTCCACATTACTGATCCGCTTTCTCCTAATGTTCCGCCATGTTTTGAGAGCGCGTGTCTAATGTCGGAAACTGCTCGGTTTGTATTGTCTGTTATTGCTTTTATGATTATTCCCACTCCGTTTGGGCCATATGCTTCGTATATTTCTTCTTTTAGCTGGTTTTCTGCTCCTTCTCCGGTTCCGCGCTTTATTGCGCGTTCTATGTTTTCTTTTGGCATGTTTACTGCTCTTGCTTGTTCTATTGCTAGGCGCAGTTTGGCGTTGGTTTGTGGGTCTGATCCTGCGTCGCGCGCTGCTATGGTAATATTTCTTGATACACGCGTAAAAATAGCGCCACGCTTACTGTCCGCGGCTGCTTTTTGATGCTTTATTGAATGCCATTTTGAGTGTCCTGACATGGCAATATTGTATCAGAATTCGGGGAATAAATCAATGCTAAATCACAACTTCCTTGTATTGTTTTATTTCTTTTATAAATGAAGATGTTAAAAGTATTTTTATCATACCATATTGCCCAATTTGGCAAGCTGTCCTTTTATTTTAGGCGACTGCAAAGATGAGTCAAGCATGCGGTCTTCAATAAGCATTTCGGATGGTTCTTCTGTTTCAAAATCAAGTCTTAATGTTTTGGCGTTTGCGGCGCGAAGCAGTTGGTTATTGATGAATGTGCTTAAAGATATTCCGTTTGCTTCAAGTACTTTCTGAGCTTTTTCTTTGATTTTTGTATTGGTGCGTATATTTATGGTAGCATCTTTAATCATATTGTTTGTATTAGGTAATTATATAGTTAGTATATACAATGTATGTACAAATGTCAAAAACAAAAACAGCCCGGGTTTGGTGGGCTGTTTTTATATAAGATGATGAAATAATATTATTCTGGATAGATGTGCATAGAGTCTATGATGAAATGATCTCTGCATGAGGTTCGGTCTTCTGATGTGCCATTTGTGTCATCTTCGGATGTACAAAGACCCTCAAAAGCATCTATTTCTCCGCATATATCATGAGTTGTACACACTGTTATTCCTGATCTTGATCGGCATCCAAAGAAACTACCAGTTCCTACATTACAAAATTTATAGTATCCTGTTACAAAGTTTTCATTTGTAAAGTTATCTGGGCTGTATCTTGGCCCAAGAGGCTGTCCAGGATCTTCTGGAACAGCTCCTCCACCTCCACCCCCGCCAACAGTATCAGTTAATTGATTCACAACAAAATTCACGATTACGAATGACAAGAAAATGACTGCAATGCCGATAACCGCGTTGCGCAGGGTCTCTTTTGCTTTTGTTACTTGATCTTCGTTTCCCGCGGCTGTGAGCCATTTAAAGCCAGCATAGATAATCATGATGGTCGCGAGCATGCCTAAGAATCCGAGCGCAATATTTATCACGCTAGCGATTTTGGTTTTGAGGTCGTCGTCTTGGCCTAGTCCAGTTTCTCTGCCGAATACGCCTAGATTATCTTGAAGTTTTTTGACTCCGCCAGAAGTAGCAGCATCAACAGAAACTGGAACAGCAACTAACCCAATTATTAATATTAGAAATGATAGGATAATTTTGTTTTTCATAAAATTATAGAATTAAAAATCAAGTAGCAAAAATATCAACAAGTTCTTTAATAGCAACATTAACAATTAAATATGACGCAAGAACTATTCCTATACCGATGACGGAATTCTTGATTGTGGTTTTTGCTTTGGTAACTTCTTCTTCGTTGCCTCCTGCCATTATCCATTTTGTTCCGGCAATGATAATTAGGATTGTGGCTATAATTCCAGCAAGCCCAAGAAGAATGTTTATTATCATTGCGATTTTTGTGTAAATACCCAAATCGCCTCCTGGTAAATTTTCGCTTTTACTAAATCCTGTGTCTTTACCAATTGTTCCTAATTTGTTTAATGCAGCATCAATTCCTTTTTTTTGTGTACTTTCTGGAGTTTGCGCGAATGCAAAATTAGGCACTGAAATAATCATTAGTTGTATTAGAGTTATTAGTATAATTAGTCGATTGAACTTGTTTGTTTGTACGTTCATATTATAATTTAAATTAATCACACTGAATGTCATGTTCCCATCTAAAAGACATATCACATGCATTATATTCTAATTGCATATTTTGAAAGTCGCATTTATCTTCCAGTGTGCAGACACTAGAGGGTACAGCAAAATCTCCACAATGTTCTTGATCATCTGGCTCCATATAATAGCACAGACCCCAAATTTCTTCTGGCGAGTTAGTTATTGGTTTACTAATGCTTTTAATTTGATTCAGCACAAAATTCGTAATTAAAAACGCGGTAAACACGACTGCAATGCCGATGACTGCGGTTTTTATTGTGCCCTTTGCTTCTTTTACAGCGTCCTCATTGCCTTGGCTTGTCATCCATTTGAACCCAGCTGAAAACACAAGAACAAAAAATATAATACCCACAAACCCGAGCACCACATTTATGATGTTACCGATTAGAGTGAGCGTAGCGTCCTCGCCGCTGGCGGTTTTGCCTAAGCCAGATAATTGCGCTGTATTATCCAAAAAATTAAGCGCGTCTTGGCCTGCTTTGCTTTTTTCCTGCGCGTGCGCTGGAGATAAAGCAAAAACAGGCAGAATAAGAACTGCTATGATTACAAAAATCTTTATTGCAAACAAAGCTTTGCGCATATTTTTACGCATTACCTACGGTTTCCTGAAGCTGATTTACTACGAAACTCGTTATTACATATCCTAAGAATATTATAGTTAATCCAATCACTGCTTGCATAAGCATTTTTTTTGCATCAGCAACCTGATCTTCGTTTCCGCTTGCTGTCATCCATTTGAATCCAGCGTATATGATGATTATTACAGCTAATATCCCAAGAAAGCCAAGAGCTGTGTTCACTATTTTGGCAATTGTTGTTTTGACACTGGCTTCAGTTGCTTCTTCTCCGCTTACATTTATTGTCTTGGCATCCTCCAGTCCAAAATTTGCGGCAGAATTCGCGGTGCCAATGTTTACATAAGCTGGAGCCGCGAACATGAATAGCGCGACTAAGGAAAGAAGAAAAGCGGAGATTTTTTTCTTTATTTGCGTGTGCATATGTTTAAATTAATGTGTAAATAATTATGCACATATTATACCAAAATTATAATTTGTACGCAACAAAAGCGCCTGCCAAATTGGCAGACGCTATTGATGAAAGCATATTTTTTGAATATCTAGGAGGTTGCTGATTGCAAAGAGGAGATTACGAAGCTGGCGATTGCCCATGCCGCGAAAATTACCACTAATCCGATAACTCCTTGGATAATCATTTGTCGCGATTCTGATACTTTGTCTTCGTTTCCGCCAGCTGTCATCCACTTGAATCCACCAGCTAGGATGATGATAACTGCCACTATTCCGAGGA
>PCVT01000013.1 GCA_002787075.1 Parcubacteria group bacterium CG11_big_fil_rev_8_21_14_0_20_41_14 | reverse complement strand
AAAGACGTATCAGGAAAAGCATGGGTAGCGGATCTTGCCAAAATGCCCCATCTTCTTATTGCTGGCTCAACAGGAAGCGGAAAAAGCGTTGCCATAAACTCAATCATTGTGTCTTTAATGTATCAGAATTCAGCTGATGATCTTAAATTAGTTTTGGTTGATCCGAAGAAAGTTGAATTAACAGGATATAATGATATTCCATATCTTTTAACTCCTGTGATAACTGAGAATAAAAAAACAGTAAACGCGCTTAAATGGGTGGTTGGAGAAATGGAGCGCAGATATCAATTATTAAGCAATCGCGGCAAAAGAAATCTGGAAGCATATAATGAAGCGAATAAGACGGAAAAATTGCCCCATATTGTGTTTATCATAGACGAACTTGCTGATTTGATGAGCGTTGCGGCGCAAGAAGTTGAAGGCGCGATTGTGCGGCTCGCGCAGATGGCGCGGGCTGTTGGAATCCATTTAGTGCTTGCGACTCAGCGTCCGAGCGTGAATGTGATTACCGGGCTTATCAAAGCAAATATTCCGTCCCGCATAGCTTTCGCGGTTCCATCTCAGATTGATTCGCGCACTATTTTGGATTGCGCTGGCGCTGAAAAATTGCTTGGACAAGGAGACATGCTTTTCACTGCCTCAGACGCGAACAAGCCGCGCAGATTGCAAGGAGCATATCTTTCTGATGAGGAAATAGAGCGAGTGAATAATTTTCTTAAAGAGCAAGGAGAGGCAGATTATCATGATGAAATAGTTGAAAAACAGCGTGGCATTACTATACTGGGCGGAGAAACTGGAGCTTCTGATATGTCTGATGAGGATGAATTATATGATGATGCCAAAGACGAAGTAGTGCGCGCTGGCAAGGCATCAGCCTCGCTTCTGCAACGCAGATTGCGCATTGGATATTCGCGCGCTGCCCGGCTACTTGACTTGCTTGAGAGCGAAGGCATTATCGGCCCAGCTGATGGGGCAAAGCCCAGGGAGATATTAGTGGGCGCTGAGACAGAATCAGAGGAAGAATATCCAGAGGAGCATCAATCTTCCGAAGAAGAGGAAGTATAAAATGTCAAAGTTTGTCCCGAGTATGCCCGAGGGATCCAAATGTCAAATTTTTAATTTTTGGGCTTTGGATTTGATTTGAAATTTTAATTTTAGATTTTGGAATTTATTCTCATGAATTCTTTTGTATCAAAACAAATTCTTACGAGCCAGACAATCGGCGAGTGCTTGCGCAAAGCGCGCGAGGGCGCGTGTTTTTCCATTGAAAACGTGTCATTTAAGATTGGAATTAAAGAGCGGTATTTGTCTGCCATAGAAATCGGTCTGTATTCAGAATTGCCAGGGGAAGTTTATGCTTTGGAGTTTATAAAAAAGTATGCAACGTTTTTGAGAATGGATCCTTCTGTGGCAGGACAAGCATATAAAAAAGAGCGCAAACAGCTTATAGCTGGTAATTATCAATTAAGCGCGCATGGAGCCTCTTATAAAGCCCTCAAATCATCAAAGATTTTTTCGCGCGCGCTTGTTTCCGTGGGAATTTTCCTAGCTTTAGTTTATGGATTTATTTTTAGCAAAGGATTATTTTCTCAGCCAAATATATCTATCACAACTCCTGATGAGTATTTTAATTCTTCTTCTTCCCATATTACTTTGCAAGGAATCGCGAATCATGCAAAAGAAGTCCGGGTAAATGGAGAAGAAATTAATTTATCAAAAGATGGCGCTTTTATTGAATCATTTAATCTTCCCCAAGGCATGACTATTCTGCGCATTGACGCTAAAAGCAGGCTTGGAAAAATTATGACCAGGTACCGCACTATTGTGGTGGCTAGCGACTTAAGCATGAATATTGTTTCTAAAAAAATCGAATAATGATATACTAACATACCTTATTAATAACAAAAATTTTATGTCAACAAAAAATACAGGATCGTCCGCTATGGGCGGGGAGGGAAAGGATTTGGTTATTGAGGAGGCAGTAAAACAAATAAAAGACAAGTTTGGGGAGGGAATTATTATGCGTTTTGGAGAGACCACGCATATGGATGTTGATGCTATTTCAACTGGATGCATTAGCGTTGATATGGCTTTGGGCGTGGGCGGAGTTCCTAAAGGAAGAATTATTGAAATTTTTGGGCCTGAGGCATCAGGAAAAACAACTTTGGCACAGCATATTGTGGCAGAAACGCAAAAGCTTGGAGGAACTGCCGCGTTTGTGGACGCGGAGCATGCCTTGGATCCGGATTACGCGCGCAAGATTGGAGTAGACGTGGATAAGCTTTTAATTTCACAGCCAGATTCAGGGGAACAGGCGCTTGATATCGTAGAGACATTGGTGCGCTCCGGCGCCATTGACGTGATTGTTATAGACAGCGTGGCCGCGCTTACTCCTAGGGCTGAAATTGAAGGAGAAATGGGACAGGCGCACATGGGCTTGCAGGCCCGGCTTATGTCGCAAGCATTGCGAAAGTTAACTGCCATTGTTTCAAAGTCCCACACTGTTGTAATTTTCATCAACCAGATTCGCATGAAAATCGGGATTATGTTTGGAAGCCCTGAAACCACTCCAGGAGGAAACGCTTTGAAATTTTACTGCTCTGTGCGAATTGATGTTCGCAGAGCCGCTCATATAAAGCAAGGCGATAAAATTATCGGCAACCGAGTAAAGTGCAAAATCGTGAAAAACAAAGTAGCAGCACCGTTCCAGACCACTGAATTTGATATTATGTATAATCAAGGCATTTCCAAAGAAGGGGATTTGCTGGACCAAGGAGTGGCTCGCGGGATAATTGGAAAGTCCGGGAATTCATATTCTTATGAAGAAGAAAAATTAGGCATGGGAAGGGAGAACGCGAAAGCGTATCTTCGGCAGAATCCTAAGCTGTATGATAAGATACGTAAGATTGTGTGGGAGCATTTTAAGCAGGAGAAGGAGAGCTAAAAGCAACAAAAAAGAGCGCCTGCCGATTCGGCGGGCGCTCTTTTTTGTTGCGCGAAAATATGCTATAATACTCTTATGACAGCCCAGCAATTCATCAAAAAAAGGCCATATCTTTTGTGGAATGATTAAAATCCCGGATCTTTTAATCCTTGCCACAATGAAGGCATTTGCTCTGGGCAGGTGGGCAAAATGGAAAAATTATGTGGACATATATTTCATCGGAAAAAAATACGGAATCAAAAAAATCGCGCAAAAAGAGCAAGCCCAACGCGGCTCGCTCTTTTTCTTTTTTTAAAAATAAAACTATCCTTTAAACTTCAGCATCGCGTCACGGCATGTTGGCTCATACACATTCACTTGTTCAACAAGAACAAAAACACCGTCAATATATTCATAGATGCCCGACTGTCCATGGCACGGATCACTGACCCGGTATCTGGAACGTACTTCCATATCTCCATCATCATCATAATCAACAAATATAATGCCCCCGCTTAAAAATCCATCTAAAATGCCGTCCTCTTCAACTGGTATACGATGCAATGTTCCATCATGATATTGATACGCTTCGGTCCAAATCCCGTTTGCGCCAACCGCCAAATCCACTATAACCTCCTTGTTGTTGTCGTCGACAATGTCTCTCGCATATGCCTCAAGAAATGTGCCACGCAATTCCTGAAATTTTCCATTCAATTGCATCATGGTCCGCCGGCCCCTCTCTTGGCTGTACCAATAGTCAAACCCAATATCCTCAATAGATCCATCAGTGTCCAAATCATCACTTAATTCATAATGTTTGGCTTCGTCTTCACTGAGACTATCCTCAACTGATTGCCCCAACACTGATCCACTGGACAGATGATCATCTGTTTGCATTCCTACAAATCCCACTACAATCACCGTAAGAACCACAGCACTTATTACAATCAATCCTGATAATCTGCCAAAACCGTTTGGATGTGATTTTTTGTATCTCTGGTAAAAACGCTTAACGTTTTTTATAAATATTCGCGTTTGTGCTGGGATGGTTGACTGATCAAGTATTTTCTTCCTGTCGCTCTCCTTTATAAAATATGGTCCTGCGTTCCATGCGACAAGCAGTTTCTCAAGATAATCAGGCGTTTCCTGCTCAAAGATTGTTCTTATAAAGGCAACATACCGGATTCCCCCCTCTATATTTTGCGCGGCATTAAACGGATCTTTGAAATCAAAATCTATCTTTTTGTTGCGCTTCATTTCATCTCTGGTCTGATCAGTGATCTGCATAATTCCCTTACCAACTTTATAAGGATCATCAACCTCTGATGTCCGATACGGATGAAACTGGGATTCTTGTTCTGCAATAGACAGAATCAATGCCGAATCCTCTTTGAGCCGCTTAGATGTATCTAAAATAACTTTTATAATATCGTCTTTGCTTTCGCCTTCTATCTCAAGCGCATCAGAAAATACATAACCTTCTCTATCACGATATGCTACCTTGTGCCATCGATCAGATGGCAATGCTTCTCCTTTTGAATTCAACGGCCTGCCCCCTTGTGTGGCTTTCTGCAGAACAACTGCGTCTTCTCCTTTGCGCAATTCTGTAATAACATTACTATCGTCTTGGACCATTGCGCCACGCAATGTAGCTATATCCCAAACAACGCGGGCAGACAATTCCGGCATATCAAAATCCTTCGGTTGCAATCCTTGCTCAATCATTCCCGACAACGACACATGATGCAGCATTGGCATCCGATCCGCCCAAAACTCAATATAATGAATGCCTTTTGGTAAATTCGGATAAAATCTGGCTTCTTCTGTTTTTCCTTGCAATTGCCTGCCCTGCCAGCGCCAATTCTTGCCCCACCAATTTGATTGATCGTTTTTCTGTATTTTATTGTCTATAATAATCTTTATGTCATCACTGTCTTTTTCTCTTTGTTCGCATGCAACAGACGCATCAAGCATTTTTAATTCCAAACCTATTAATGCCAAAGTAATCCACGGCCTTCTGTTGCCGTCTTGAGCTTGGTTATTCAAAATAATCTTTCCGTCTTTAAGTGGGCTGATAACCGGCTCTTTTATGATTACAGCTCCTTTTTTAGGGATAAACTTTAGCTCATGTTCTCCTTTGGTCAATCTTAAAACAAAGATTATGGTCTTGGATAGTCCTTTTAGTTTTGTCCCGTTCCAGCTCGGAGGAATGTTAAAGTATTGCACTCTCCATTTGGGAGGAATTTCTCTTAACTTCAATCCATCTATTTCAACGCGCAGATCTTGGCCTCCGAACATGCCCAACAATCTGCCTGACTTGCAACTCGCTTCCATTGAAACTGAATACAGCCCGTCTTCCGGAGCATTAAATTTATAAATGAATGGTTTTTTGATTTTTTTGAACATACTGCTTAAATACTTTAGAATCATTTAACAGCCGTATTTTTAAGATGCCAAAAAATCTTTCTTCCATTTCTCAATCTCTTCCTTGAAAAACGAAATCAACTTCTTTTTCTGCACCGCGGGCATCAAAAAAATAATTTCCGCTTCCGGCACGTCATCCAAATATATCAACTGCTCCAAAAACAGGCGATCATTAAAATCATCCTTGTATTTCTTGTTTGCCAAATCAATAATTTCCTGCAACGTTATGTAGCCGTCGGAAAGCAAAAAATACAAATCAACATAATCCTTGTACGCGCCCCGCTTGCCAATGGTAAACGATTTGCTGGCCGCAATCTCTTTCTTGTCTAACATGCGGATTCCTTCATATTTCAATAATGTAAGACGCGGTTTGTACTGATAATTGAAAAACGTCGTTTTGATGCCATCAATGAAGAAAGTCAACTCATCTATATTATTCACTGCCGGCCTGATGCGATGCCCTGCAAAAACCTTTTTTATTTTCGCAAACAACCGCTTGTCTATTTCCTGGTCGCAAAAAAAATCAAAATCAACCGAAATCCGATGTCCGATTTGAAGCGCGAGCGCAGTGCCCCCAACCAAATGATATTCCTTGAATTTTGCGAACTTCGGAAGCAGTTCACTTCCTCCTTTTGGCAGAACCTCTGGATGCATAGTTAAATGATTTTACTGAAAAAATAATTTTAGCGAGCGGTCGCACATGCTTGCGAATTGCGGTAGCCGGCATTTTTGAGAGAACCGAGCGAACCGAGCGAACCCCATACTGTCGCGCGATCCAATACCAGTGTCTCAAACCGCCATAATTAACGGCCGCAACAATAATAATCTTCTTGTGTTTTTTGATATCAAGCTTTTTAATATTATAAGACCACAAAATCGGCTTAAAAAAAACAGGAAGTTTTTTTATTTTTTTTGCATGTAGTGCCATACAGTAAGTATAGCACAGTAACATAAAAGAAAAAGAGCGCCTGCCGATTCGGCGGGCGCTCTTTTGAATCAAGAATTATTCAACCACAAACGGCATAAAGCCCATAATGCGGGAATTTTTTATGGCTCTGCTAACAGCGCGCTGATGCTTCGCGCATGCTCCACTTCTTTTCTTTGGCATAATTTTGCCATAGGCGCTAGTAAAGCGGTTAAGAATATCAGGATCTTTGTAATCAATATCCTTGATATTATTTTTGCAGATGAAGCATCCTTTATCTTTGGTTGTGGTTGGAATTGGCATAATTGTTTAAAATGGTATATCTTCAACGCTTATTTCATCTTCTTGCGTTTGCGTGCTTGGCGCTTGCGCTTCCGGACCTTGCTGAGTTGGAGCATTGGATTGCTCTTGCGGGCCTGAGTATGATGATCCTCCTGAGTCGGATTTCCTGTCAAGCATAATCATATTGTCAGCAATTACTTCAGTTCTATATCTTTTGTTTCCGCTCTGATCATCCCATGACGATGTCTGTAATCTGCCCTCTAAATAAATTTTAGAGCCCTTGTGCAGATACTGCCCGCAGATTTCAGCCAGCTTTCGCCAGGCAACTATATTGTGGAATTCCACTTTTTCTTGCCTTTGTCCTTGCTGGTCGTTCCAGTAAAGATTCGTGGCAAGCCCGAAGCTCGTAACCGCGACCCCGCTTGGGGTGGTGCGAACTTCAGGATCCTGCGTCACCCTCCCGATAAGCATAACTTTGTTCAGATCCATATGTTTTTGTGTTAATGATTATTGCTCTTATAGTTTATCACTCTCAAGCAATTCATCAAGTTTTTCATCCAGCTGGTCCAAGCTTACCTTTTTTTCGTCCTTTTTCGCGTCTTGTTCTTTGTGGATTTCTTTTTTGGCTTCTTCCTCAACAAAAGTTACTTGAGTTTTTTCGTGTTTGGGCTTTTCTTCTTGCTTATCTTCATCACCTTCTTCAATTAACTCTTTTTTGGGTTCTTCTAATGATTTAATTTTTGCTTCAATTGAAATATTTTCAAGTTTTATAATCAAGTGCCTTAAAATCTGCTGGGATAGGCGCAGTTTTTCATTGATTTTCTGTATCGCGTCTTTTTCTGATTCAAATAAATATACTCTGTAATCGCCATGAGATTGAGTGTTGATTTGGTATGCCATTTTTTTGCGGCCCAATGAATGAGTAAATTTTACTTCAGCATTATTCTGCTTTAGCAAATCCTCAACAACAGCTTTCGCGGTTTCAGTGTTTTCTTGTTCTGTTTTGCTTCCTGGAAATATGACGCATAATTCGTATTCTTGCATAGTATAATTCAATAATTCAAATAAAAAAATAATCCTTTTTTGTCCTCTTTAGGATAATGGGGCATCCATCTCGCTGGATGGGGAAGAGGAACTAAAATTATGCTATCATACACTTTGAAAAAACGCAAGTATGCTGTAGGATATATGTATGAATAATTCATTTTTGATTTTAGGCAGGGAAAAGGCGGTTTCTTTTGCTGAGATATATCAGTTTTTAGGGCAAAATGATGAAAAAATTGCTAATTTTAGCAAAGATTTAGCAATTATTATAGATGCGGAAATTGGCTCTTTTGGTCCATCAATTTTGGGCAGTGTTCCAAAATCAGGTTTTGTGATTGAAAAAGCTGATAAAATTAATGCTGGTGTTTTGGTGTCTATTTTGCAAAAATTTATAAAACAGGGCAATAAATTTCATTTTGGATTAAGCGCGTATGATTTAGGCGGCAAGGTTATAAATCAGCGCGAGTTAAAAGCGCTTGGATTAGGTTCAAAGAAATTGTTAAAACAGCAGAACGTGTCAGTCAGATTGGTTGAATCAAAGAGCGGAAATTTATCAAGCGTTGATGTTGTTAAGAATAAATTACTGGATAAAGGAGTTGAGCTTTGCTTGATGTTCGCGGACAATGGAGTGCTAATCGGAAAAACAGAATCAGTTCAGCCGTTTGAAGATTATTCTCACAGGGATTTTGACAGGCCAACGCGGGATATGAAGCGGGGCATGATTCCGCCTAAGCTTGCGCGGTCAATGATTAATATGTCTGGCGTTGATGATGGTGGTTTGATTCTGGATCCATTCTGCGGAATCGGAACTGTTTTGCAAGAAGCTTTGTTGATGAAGTACAAAGTTATTGGCACTGATGTTGATGAGCAGGCGATTCGGGGAGCTAAGAAAAATATTGAATGGCTTTTGAATAGTCAAAAAACATCTTTGCCTGATTACAAGATTGATGCTATGGATGTTCGCACACTGGATAAGACATTGGCTGAAAAATCCATGGACGCGATTGTTACAGAATTTGATTTAGGGCCTCCTCTTCAGGAGGATGAATCCCGCGTAAAGATTGAGGCAATTGAAAAATCATTAAGCGAGTTTTACGAGAATGCTTTGGGTAAGATGCGCTTTGTTTTGAAAGATGGAAAACGGACCGTGATTGCTTGGCCATATTTTGTGAAGCAAGGAATTTATATTTCTGCTTTTGATAAACTAGATGAGCTTGGTCTGCGTGTTGTCGCGCCATATCCTGTTGAATTTCAAGATGTATATCCTTTAACTAATCGCGGGACTCTGTTGTATGGCCGGCCCGGGCAGAGTGTGTTTCGGGAAATTCTGATATTGGAAAAAATTTAGTTTGCAAATCTAAAATGGCCCTCCTACGCTTGCGAGTACACAAGCTTCGGCCGGCAGGCATATATCTAATTATGCAAAAAGTGACAAATATCTCCATCCTGCATTATGTATTCTTTTCCCTCAAGATTCATTTTGCCGGCTTCTTTTGCGCCAAGTTCGCCATTGTATTTCACAAAATCATCATATCCAATTACCTCAGCGCGGATAAAGCCCTTTTCAAAATCAGTGTGGATTTTTCCGGCTGCTTGGGGAGCAGTTGATCCATTCTCCACTGTCCAAGCTCTTGATTCTTGTGGCCCGCTTGTTAAGAATGTGATCAGATTCAGAAGGCGATATGAAGCAGTAATCAATTTATCAAGCCCTGATTGATTCATACCCAAGTCCTTGAGCATTGCGCGTGCGTCTTCGTCCGAAAGCTCTGCTAATTCTGATTCAATTTTCGCGGAAATGATAATTTCGTTTTCATTTTTTGGTTCTCTGTTAGCGTCTTCTTCTGCCACGTTCACAACCGTGAGAATTGGTTTTTGCGTTAATAGTTGCAAATCGCGGATTGCGAATTTTTCTTCATCTGAAAGATTTGCGTCGCTTGCCATATGCTCGCTATCTAATTGGGCTTTGATTTTTTCCAACGCGCTTACTGCTTTTATCGCGATTTTGTCTCCGCCCTTTGCTTGGGAGTGCGCGTCTTTTAATCGCTTTTCCACTGTCGCGAGGTCTGCCATTATTAATTCAAGCAAAATAATTTCTTTATCTCGCTTAGCGTCCACGCTGTTTTCAACATGCTGGATATTAGAATTCTCAAAATCGCGCACCACATGCGCTATGGCATCCACTTCTCTTATGTGAGAGAGGAATTTGTTGCCCAAGCCCTCGCCTTTGTGCGCGCCTTTAACTAAGCCCGCGATGTCAACAAATTCAATTGCCGTGGGAATGGTTTTTTCTGATTTTGAGATTTGCGTCAATTTGAGCAAACGCTCATCAGGCACTTCAACAATCCCGATATTCGGGTCTATTGTGCAAAAAGGAAAATTTTCAGCAGGAACCTGCTTTTTAGTGAGTGCTTTGAAAAGCGTTGATTTGCCCACATTTGGCAGGCCTACTATTCCGATGGAGAATGACATGGTTTTAAGTCAAAAGTGATATATAATAAGTATTCAGAGTATAGCGCGGTTTTTGGGTTGTGTGAAGAGCGGTTGACGAGCCGTCTGTAATAGTTTATAAATTAAGAGGCGTGGAGCTAAATTATAGATTTGTTTACTCCCGAGCTGTCTCCATGCAAAAATTTGAGGAGCTAGTAATGAGCTTTTTTTAAGAAGACGGTGCTCCTCAATTGTTCATTTGTGTCTGGTGCTAGGCGTTGGGTTGCGTTAGCAGCTGTCTGCTCTGGACACAAGGTCAAAGCTAAGAAAAAAAGTTCTGTTTAGGTCGCCCGTGCTTTGGCCAAAAGAAAAACCCCGCTGAAGTTTTTGCTTCAGCGGGGCTGTTTTTGAGGAGCAACTGTTGTTTAATTACATAAAATTCTTAGCTCCTCGCGGCACACCAGTAGACTAGTTGTAAATAATACTTTGGGCTTAGCTGGTGTTTTTGTTGCCAGACAGAAAGCAAAGCCATAATAGTTATATTTGCCACATAGCATTCTGTCTGGCATTGAAATAAGAAAGAACAACCAAGCGGAATGACAATCATAAATTAATAATAGGCCTCAAATAGCATCCCTCTTGGCAAACATATAAGTCCGCCAGCAGCGACTACGTAATATTAGGATATAGATAGCAGGCGGACTTATATAACCTAGTCAAT
>PCVT01000014.1 GCA_002787075.1 Parcubacteria group bacterium CG11_big_fil_rev_8_21_14_0_20_41_14 | reverse complement strand
AAAATATTCGTGGTTGAAGATAGGATGAACGTGCGATACCAGTACCGCGCTGATATATGGATGTATGAAACCCATGACGCGCGTCAGTTTGGAATTAAATATTTGCGCATGGAAGAATTAAACGCTCAAGTGCCGCGGGATTATGTTTTAGATCATTATGAGCCAGCTTTTCCTGGTATGAAATAAGTGAACACAAAATGTGTTCATGATAAAAAGGTACCAGGCCCACCGAATCGGCGGGTCAGGTACCTTTTTGATAGTACTAGATTTTTTTTATAAAATGAAGTATTGTATTAAAGTGGAACAAGGCCACGTGGCCGAGTGGTTAGGCAAGGGTCTGCAAAACCCTTTACACCGGTTCAATTCCGGTCGTGGCCTCCAAAACAAAACACCCAGGCATTTGCCCGGGTGTTTTGTTTGAACAGTCGTGCCTCTAAAGGCATCGGCAAGTTCTTGCCTGATATTCTTTAAAAACTAGAGCTGCTCAATTAGAAAAAAAGAACGCGTAAATAATTATATCATTTTCCATTTTTACGCGCAAGCAATAATGTATTCTTAAGAAGCATTGCAACTGTCATGGGCCCGACTCCGCCGGGAACTGGTGTAATCCAGGATGCTTTTTTAGCGCATGAATCAAAATCAAAGTCCCCAAGCGTTTTGTCTTGAACGCGCGCGGTGCCTACGTCAATTAAAATTGATCCTTGCTTGATGTTGTTTGCGTGAATCCAGTTCGGTTTGCCGACCGCGCTTATGATTATATCCGAGTTAAAGGTAAGACCTAGCGGCGGGTTCGCTTTAAGCGGACTCGTCGCTTGCCTTGATAGCGACCCTGCCGCTGGGAGCGACAAGGCCGCGTCATCTTTTTGGTTGTAAGGATTGATGATGATTGTTTTAACGCCAAAGTCCTCAAGCACATGAGTGAGCGTTTGCGTAAACTCTTTGCTTCTAGCGATTATGATTGCTGTCTTATCTTGTAAATTTTCTCCTGTAGCAGTTAGAAGCTGAAGTATACCCATGTTCAAAGGAGAGAATATTTCTGCTTTTGATGATAAAATCTTTTTTATATTTTCTGGATGAAATCCATCAACATCTTTTTTTGGATCAATCGCGCTGATAATCGCGTCTTCGTCAAATTTTTCAGGCAAAGGAAGCTGAACTAAAATGGCATCCACTTCTTCGTCTTTATTTAAAAATGAGATGGTTTCAAGAATTTCATCTTCATCCGCGATCTCATCAAAATTATACAAGCATATTTGAATGCCGCATTGTTCTGCTGCTTTTTTCTTGATGGATACATAAAGATGGGACGCAGGATCATTGCCAATCAAAAGCACGGCCAAGCAGGGCTGGATGTTTAGTTTTGCAACCTGGTCCGCGACTTCTTGCCGGATTTGGTCTGCGATTTTTTTGCCGTTGATTATTTTTGCTTTGTTCATGTTTATTATAATACTGGTTTTTCAGCAAAAATCAACCATATTGTGATGAAATATGTTAATCCATATATATTGCGACGATAAGATTGCCGCGGCCTTGTCGCTCCCAGCGGCAGGGTCGCTTTTCTTTTCCGCGCAAGCGACAAGTCCGCTGGGAGCGAACCTGCCGCTTTTTCCCGCGGCCGCCCGTCTTTCGCTCGCGACCTTGTCGCTCCCAGCGGCAGGGTCGCTATCCATACAAGCGACAAGTCCGCAGTGAGCGAACCTGCCGCGCGATGTCAATATTATTCCGGCGACTCGTAGGTCCATCCCTCGTATAAAGGATGCGCTCTAGTCATTTCTTTTATTTTCGAGCGCACACCAGAGAGAATGTCTTCTTTTGATGGATTGTGCAGTATATGGGAAATCATTTCTCCAATTTGCGTCATCTCATTCTCTGTGAATCCTCTTGTGGTCAAAGCAGCGGTGCCTACGCGCAAGCCAGAAGGATCCATTGGCTTTCTCTGGTCGTATGGTACCATATTTTTGTTCGTGTAAATGCCAACGCTGTCTAGAGCGATTTCCGCTTTTTTGCCGGAAAGGCCGGTGTTGGAAGCGTCAATCAGCAATAAATGATTGTCTGTGCCGCCTGAAACCAGGGTGATGCCATTTTGCATAAGCGAGTCAGCCAATGCTTTAGCGTTGCTCACAATCTGTTTTGCATAGTCCGCGAATGATGGCATCAATGCTTCTTTGAAAGCAACAGCTTTTGCGGCAATGCAATGGTTCAAAGGTCCGCCTTGCATGAATGGAAAAATCGCGAAATCAACTTTTTGCGCCAGATTCTTTTTATCTTCCGGATGCAAACGGTCTTCAATTTTGGAAAAGATGGCAGCGCCTCGAGGCCCGCGAAGTGTCTTGTGCGTTGTTGTCGTAATCACGTCCGCGTATGGAAAAGGATCAGGATGTGCCTTGCCCGCGATAAGGCCAGCAATATGCGCCATATCAACCATAAAGTAC
>PCVT01000139.1 GCA_002787075.1 Parcubacteria group bacterium CG11_big_fil_rev_8_21_14_0_20_41_14 | reverse complement strand
CAGGCCGACGGCCTGCGCCACTTCGACCATCACCGCCCGGAGCACCGCGCAAATCCGGCGCCGTGCGCGGATGGCCGGATCCCGGCCGTGGGTGATGACGAGATGATCGTCATTACCCACATGGATGCCGACACCTTCGTCGGTCTCCTGCGGCTGTCGGGTCGGCCACTTCCGGAGGTCGACTTCTCCTTGATGGAGAAAGTCGACCTGAATGGGTCCTCGGTCATCGAGGATCTGTTCAACCCCACTTTGCTGTATATGGTGGGAGTCGGCGAGGTGGCGCGCGGACTGAAGTTCCCACGGCCGTCCACCGACGGGTCCGTGGAGGTGACGGGCCTGGTCGAGCAGTTGCTCGACCAGAGCTCGTTCTCGCTCTTGGTCATGGGCATTTCGGCCCAAACCAAGTCCGAGGCGGCGTACGAGCGCTGCCAGAGGGACCGAATCGGCAACCCGCCGAGAGTCGGCCTCTGGGTGGTGGGACCGGACGACGCCTTTGACCCGTCCCGGCCATATCGGGACGGGTTTGAGGTCGTAGTGGTGTATCGTAGCCACTACGAGTCGGTGAGCATCTATTGCTCGCCGTCGTCCGAGTGGGCTTTCGGCGGGCAGGAGGTCGGCGGCATTCAGTTCGCCGGCCACCCCAAGGCCTGCGGGTCGCCGAGGGGCCTGGCCTTTACCGAAGGCCAGGCCGGAGAAGTGTTTGATGCCGTGGCGAAAGCCATGGGCATCAAACATGTCTATCATCCCTTGAAGTTTAATTAAGAGGGGATGAGAATCAGGTTTCCGCGTTCCTGAACAAAACACGGCCTGAAGTTGGCACAGGATATGATGCCAAAGCGTTCATTTTAGGAGAACAAGATTGGTTTATTGTTCTCCCTTTTCTCAAGAATGTCACAGAGTTTGTGGCGGGCTTGAGAAAAGAAAAAGAGTTTTTTGAAAGAAAGGCCTTGCATTGGTTTTGCAAGGCCTTTTTCATTTCTCCAAACTCATTTTCAGCAATTCTTTTTTAATTACAGAATCCAGCGCTTCATTGCCCTTTAAAAATTCAACTTTTTCCGAATAGTCAATATCATCAAAATATCCCAGCTGTTCACGGAAAGTTTTTTCATTAAATTCATCCTTGAAAATTTGGCTGCATTTTTTTGTGATTTGCTTTATAGAATGGAAATGTTTGATAATAAAATACAAATCAACATAATCTTTCCATTTGGCGCGCCGGCCGAGCGCGTACGCTTTCATGGCTGCCAATGTCGCCAGATCTGGCATGCATAGCGTATCTTCAAATTTCTCGGAAAATTTTACTTTAAACGGAAATGTGAGAAAAGTAAATTGCACACCATTTATCAGGAATGAATACTGGCCTTTTTCGTCTTGATTGGTTTTGCGTATCGCAAGACCGCGCTTTTTGACCGCGCTTCTTATTTTTCCATTGTCAAAATTTTTATTGGTAAACAAATCAAAATCAATAGAGCGCCTGTGCCCGATCTGCAGGGCAATAGCAGTTCCGCCGACTAAGCCGAAGTTTTTTTTAAATTCTCCCGCCAGCGGCAATAAATCAATTTGTTCTTTGGTTAAAATTTCCTTATGCATACTTGTTGAAGTAGCGGGTAAAATATTGCTTTGTTTTTTGGGAATAGTTTTGCCTTTTGGCTTTGGATGGCTTTGATTTTTTTTGGAAAATTCGGGCCACTTTTTTAATTCCAAGCGTTTTTATAAGATCTTGCACATCATTCCAGCTTCCATAATTAAGCGTTGCTTCAACAATTGATTCATTGCTTAGCTTGTCGTGGTTTTTGGTCCACCAGATTAAGTATTTCCTTTTTTTGATGAATTTTTTTACGCTCATATAATGTCATTATAGCATATCTTGAGCTATATGTCCTGAGTTTTTATTCCCCCTCTGGCACATCCAGCACTACCTCAATTCCGTTTACCCTGCTTGGAATTCCGTCTTTGGTTAGAATCGCGTAGATTTCGTAGGTGCCTGCTTTTTTAGGAATAGTATTCCAAAATGTTTCAATATTTTTTTCTCCGGACGCTATAGTGCGTATTAAAGTATATTGGCTTGGGTCGCTCGCTGGCGCGGCAAACAGCTGAACTTGCGAAACTCGGTCCGGCACTTCTAGTTTTATCTGAATAGGAAATTCGGTTTCATCAAAAATTTCTTTATTTTTTGGCGCGCTCCAAGTAGCGGTCAAATTGGTTTTCTGAATAAACAAATTAAAATTCACGATCGCGGATTCTGAATTATCAATATCATCATACGCTATTGCTTTCAATGTTTTGTATCCGTTTTTATCCTGCATATTCGGAATATATCGGCCTGTGTATGGTTCGCTTCTGCCTTCAGATACCATTCTTTCATCAACATAGAATTCAACCCGAGAAATACCGCGAAGAGCAAATGCCTCTGCTTTGAATGTGATTATATCCCCGGACAATGTTT
>PCVT01000040.1 GCA_002787075.1 Parcubacteria group bacterium CG11_big_fil_rev_8_21_14_0_20_41_14 | reverse complement strand
TTCCGCATGCAGTGCGTGAGCGATTTGTCCGTGATTATGGATTCAAAAAAGAAGACGCGAAAATAGTCGCTCAAGAAAAGCAACTTGCGGAATTTACCGAGCAAGTAATTTCAGAACTGCGCTTTTGGCTTACGTCAGTTGATCCAGACGCAACAGAGGAAGAGATTTGGGAGCGGGACAAAACCAAGCTCTCAAAACTGGTTTCAAGCTGGATTCTTACTAATCTGCTTGGGCTTGTGCGGGGCGCGGATTTGAGTGTGAGCGATATCAAAATCACTGCTGAGAATATGGCAGAATTGATTACTATGATTCATACAAGCAAGGTGAATAAAACTAATGCGCAGATTCTTTTGAAAGAAATGTTCAAAACCGGCGCTGATCCGTCTGACATTCTGCAGGAAAAGGATTTGGGCGCCATGAAAGACGACGGCTCTGTGGATGAAATTATTGATTCGGTTATCGCGAAAAATCCAGATCAGGTTGAAGAATTTAAATCAGGCAAAGACCAGGTTATTAACTATCTAGTTGGTATGGTTATGAAAGAATCAAAAGGCAAGGCAGACGCTGGCGCGGTGCTGGAGAAGATGAAGGAAAGGTTATCTTCGTCATCCTGAGCGGAGTGTACTCACTTTTTACGATTATCCACAGCCGAATTTGACAACATTTTTTGATGGTGTATACTGTGGATAATAACTAACATATGCATCGCAGAAAACACACCACCACAAAATTAAAGGAGTTTAAAGCAAATCGCAAAAAGCGATGCATGAATTCAATTTTTCAAAAAAGTACCCTCTAAAAAGGGTATTTTTTTGTGCTCTTTTAAGAAGCTCATTCAAAATCAATAAATGCCAAACTAGGAGGAAAGCAGATATGTCAGCATCCCTAGAGCTCAAGCACGGCCCTGATGATAAGTTTCAGGGCGGAAAGAACGGTGGATGGTGGAAAGAAGCCAAACAAGCTCGGGAGAAAAAAGTGTTTGATTTATTGGCTGTATGGTATGATGGTTTTGACCAAAAGCAAGATGCGCATGCTTATGTTTCAGAGCATTTATCAGAAGTTGAAAAAATTCTTATTGGCACAGAAAACGATCTTAATATTCTGATAAATAAGGCATTATACAAATGCCTTAATCTTGGTTAAAGATTTTTCAGAAGACTGCTTTTTCTTCTTTTTATGGGATTTGTGATTTTACAAATCCCATCTTTTTTTCCAAAATTTTCTCTGCCTCTTTTGCGTCTTTTACCCAGATAATCTGCTTATCTTTTTTAAACCAGGTCATCTGCCTTCTCGCGAACGCGTGAATCGCGCCTTTTAAGCGCT
The DNA here is from genome assembly GCA_002787075.1 of Parcubacteria group bacterium CG11_big_fil_rev_8_21_14_0_20_41_14. Lineage (GTDB taxonomy): Bacteria > Patescibacteriota > Patescibacteriia > UBA2169 > UBA2169 > CG1-02-41-12. Next base: position 1,142 of record PCVT01000040.1, on the reverse strand, counting down.
TTATCATTTCATCACGCTGCCATTTGCCCTGCAAGAATTCAGTTATCCATTTATATTCTAATCCTAAAGATACTAGCCATTCATCGCTTACGCCATTTGCGCGTAAGTTTTCAACTTCTTCAATCATTCCGTCTTTCAGGCGTTCATCAACACGCTGGTCAATGCGCTGATATAATTCTTCACGAGGAAAATCTATCCCAAAAATAATATTCTCGTATTTTTGCGGGCCTTTTTGCGGCTCAATTGGAACTCCTGCTTCTAGCTTTTCAATGGCGCGGATAAGCCGGCGCGGATTATTATAGTCATCCTTATTAAGCGCGCCATCAGGCACCATTGCCTGCAGTTCTGACAAAGATTTTTTTTCAAATTGTTTTCGTAATTTAGGATCAGGCGCAATATCCTGTAGTTTGTAATTATCAATCACAGAATAAATATATAATGCAGTTCCACCGACTAGGAAGGGAAGTTTATTTCGTCCGATTATGTCGTCAATTGCAGTAAATGCCAGTTTCTGAAAATGTGAAACAGAAAAATCATCCATAGGATCAACCACATCCAAGAGGTAATGCGGAACTTGCGCTTGCTCTTCATTTGTCACTTTTCCGGAGCCAATATCTAAGCCACGGAACACCTGGCGCGAGTCAGCGCTTACAATTTCGCCGTTAAGATCTTGCGCGAGTTCAATTCCAAGTGTGGATTTTCCGCTCGCAGTAGGGCCGAGGATTGTTATTAATTGATTCATGTGTGGATACTACCAAAAAGCCCTATCTTTTTCAAGACAGGGCTTTTGTTTTTTAGTAGATTATCGTTTTGGCGGAAGATTAGGGCTTGATGGCGTATTTGATGGTTGTCCTGCTGGCCCATTTTGCCTTGATTGCGTTTTTTGCTCTCCATCTTTTTTGCATTCGCCCTTATAGCTGATTTTCACGCCAGCGCGCTGGGCATGGCAGGCGTTTGAATAGGTTTTTTCATCAGAACCGCAGACTGGATCATATTCCAGAGTACATGCGACTGCATTCGGATTTTCGCCGCCTGGGCCCACAATTTCCGTATCTTCTAATCTCATCTTTAAATTTTCAAGCGCTTTTTCATTTTTTTGATCAAGCTCTGCTTTTATACCTTCTGGCATCTGTTCTCGTATT
>PCVT01000206.1 GCA_002787075.1 Parcubacteria group bacterium CG11_big_fil_rev_8_21_14_0_20_41_14 | reverse complement strand
AGTGGACAGATGGGTGTGCCAGTCATTTTTGTCGATAATGAGATGGTAACAGGTTTTGACGAGCCAAAACTGCGAAAGCTTTTGGAGATTAAATAAAACTATGACCGGACTCGCCATTTCATCATTTTTTGCCGGGCTCCTCACTTTCTTAGCACCATGCACATTGCCATTAGTGCCTGGGTATCTGGCATTTATTAGTGGAACAGATACAAATGAGCGTGAGCGGAACAGAGGCAAAATATTTTGGAATGGCGTTGCGTTTATCCTTGGGTTTAGTCTGGTTTTTATTGCGCTTGGTACCATTGCCGGACTTATTGGTCAGGCATTCGCTCCATACCAAGTATGGATTTCGCGCATAGCGGGTATTTCCATCATTATTTTTGGATTGTTTATGATTGGAGTCTTGAAAATTCCCCTACTTAATAAAGAGCAACGCTTCCGAGTGCCGAGTATTTTCAAGCGAGGAAATCTGTTTGGATCATTTTTGTTCGGGAGCGCTTTCTCTCTCGGATGGACTCCTTGTGTCGGCCCAATATTAGGTTCCATCCTCCTCCTTGCAAGCGCCTCTACCACCGCCTTGTCTGGCGCTTTTCTTTTGGGGACTTTTTCGCTCGGTCTTGCTGTGCCGTTTCTCCTCATTGCCTTTAGTATAAGCAAAGCCGAAAGCTATCTAGGAAAAATATCAAAGTATCTCAATATTGTTTCTGTGGTCGGAGGAGTATTCCTGATTATTCTTGGAACGCTTGTGCTTACCGACAAAATGCCGGTGTTCTTAGCATGGAGTTATCGCTTACTCCAGTTCCTCCATTACGACCGTTTAATAGAGTATTTATAAAAGTAATTAAATAAAAATATGAAAAAAAAATCTTATGAAAAAGGCTCATCAAATATTATTGTCGCTATTGTTGCTGTCGTTGTTTTTATCGGCATTGCTGTTTATGCGACACAAGGAGGAAATAGCGCAAAAAATAGCAATGCCAATACTAAAACACCTGCCTCCACAAGTGGAGAGGTTGCTAAGCAAGTCGCTCCAGATTTTTCGCTCGAAAAACTCGGTGGCGGAACCATTACGCTGGCCGAATATAGAGGACGAAAGCCAGTTGTGCTCGACTTCTGGACAACCTGGTGCCCAAATTGCAAGCGAGATATGCCACATCTAAACGCATTCTATGAAAAGTACAAAGATAAAGTTGAGGTTATTGGAATTGATATGCAAGAAAATCATTCTTTAGTGCAAAAGACTATTTCTGACTGGGGTATTACTTTTCCAATCGCTCTTGATGTGAATGGTCAGGCATCACGGGCGTATGGAGTTAGATATACGAATTTCCATATACTAATTGACATAGATGGCAATGTTGTTAGGGCCGTACCCGGAGATATTAGCGAGTCCGATATCACATCACTATTCAATCAAAACTAAATGTATGGCAAAAACAATTAATCAAAAGCATCAAATAGTCTACACCTGTAGCGAGTGCAAGATGAAATATCACGATGAGGCAACCGCCAAAAAATGCGAAGCATGGTGCAAGAAAAATAAAAGTTGCAACTTGGATATCATCAAATACGCAATCAAAGAAAAATGAACACTCAAACTAAAATTATTCTCGCAGTTCTTATCCTCGTTGGTATCGGTGCTTTTTGGTATTTCGTAAATAACTACACCAGCAAAAGTTCTAGACTAGATACTGCATCAGATTCTCTAATTCAAAATATAAAAAGTGATAGTGTGGCAAAAGAATTTAATTTTGAAAACAAAGGGCTTAAAACAAACACGGCTAAACTATCAATCCCGTTTAATGAAATTCTTGATGGCGGTCCCGGCAAAGATGGTATCCCCGCGCTCACAAATCCGAAATTTGTCAATATCAAAGAAGCTAGCAAAGATATTAAAGATGATATTGATGGAATTGTCGTCTCTTCTGGAAAAGCAGTTAAATTTTATCCCTATAGCGTAATGGTCTGGCACGAAATTGTGAATGATGTCGTAGGCGGTAAATCACTCGCGGTCACTTTCTGCCCTCTCTGCGGATCGGCGATAGTTTTTGATGCCGAAATAAATGGGAAAGCTGAACTGTTTGGAGTATCGGGGAAATTATACGAATCAAATCTGCTTATGTATGACAAAAGTAGCGAGTCTCTGTGGTCGCAATCTATCGGTACTGCTGTTGTCGGAGACAGAACTGGAGAGAAACTCTCCGTTTATCCATCGCAGGTTGTCTCTTTCAAGATGCTCAAAGAAAAGTGGCCTAATGCCGAAGTTTTGAGTATTGATACTGGATATAATAGAAATTATGCTTTTTATCCGTACGGAGATTATGATGACAATGACAGTCTTTACTTTCCAATTTTTATAAAAGACAGCCGCTTTCCATCAAAGGAAATAATGTTTGTGGTTAATGCGTATGATAAATCAGTCGCTTTCCCAGTAAAACAATTAAGCGGTTCTCTTGCCTCAGTTAATGTTCACGGAAATAAAGTTACCGGAGCAATAATTGACGGGGAAATTATTGTGAAAGACGCGACTGGCAACATATTGCCGGGGTATAACGAAATGTGGTTCTCGTGGGCAACGCGCCATCAAGAGGACGGCGTCGTTTGGAAAAAATAAATATGGATAAAAATACACACAAATTAATATTTGTATATAACGCTGATTCTTCAGTATTTTCTCAAATATCTGACGCTGTAAAGAAAGTTGTAACACCGAGTAAGTATGAATGTAATTTGTGTATGGTAACCTACGGACCAATTTCGATGAAAGAGGAATGGAGAGAATTTCTCAATGCCCTGCCTTTTGAGAAAGAATTTCTGCATAGAGATGAATTTCAAAAACAGTATCCTGAATTAGCAGGGACAAAACTGCCAGCAATTTTTATCTCCCAAAATAATACTCTTAGCTCATTGATTTCTGCTGAAGAGATAAATATACAAAAGAATATCATTGGACTAAAATATATTATAAATAGTAAAATTAAATCAATATGAATAAAAAAATTATGGATACTAACTACGACATCATAATAATCGGTTCTGGAGCGGCTGGACTTTCCGCGGCTATTTATGCTGGTAGGTACCGCACGAAGGTTCTTGTCGTTGCCAAAGAATTTGGCGGGGAGACCGCGAGCGCCGGTAGTATTGAAAATTATCCCGGCGTTTCAGCGATTGATGGGTATGACCTTATGAATCTGATGAAGAAGCAAATGTCAGCACTCGGAGTAGAGCTAATAAATGCCGAAGTTTCTGCCATAAAGAGACAGGAGCATTGTTTTGAAGTAACAACTCCAAATGCCACCTATCAGACACACGGGGTTATCTTTGCCACCGGGGCAGAAAGACGGCGTTTGGGATTACCAAACGAAAAAGAATTAACAGGGAAAGGTGTACATTAT